>CAYOHV010000170.1:0-3644 GCA_964403825.1 uncultured Bifidobacterium sp.
CCGAAACTCTCGTCGACGAATGGATGAAATCGGTTGGTCAAGGGGTTCCCGGTTATCAAACGCCCAAAGTTGCCGTTGGTGCCATCGTGCAAAACGAACGCGATGAAATTTTGTTGGTGCAACGCGCTGATTCGGGCATTTGGCTATATCCAACGGGATGGGCCGATATTGGTTACTCGCCGGCGGAAGTTGCGGTTAAAGAAGTAAGTGAAGAAGCCGGTATCGAATGCGAAGTCGTGCAACTTTTAGCCGTGTACGACGGTTTACAACGTCGCTTCACCAGCGTTCCGCTGTATTCATTGGTTTTCCATTGCCGTGCCACTGGTGGCGAGTTGAAGGCCCATCCTTTAGAAACCTCCGATGTCGGTTGGTTTTCGTTAGATGATCTTCCCGATATGACAGCTGGTTTTGAATTATGGGGACCAATGGCGCGCCAAGCATTTTCAGGCGCGTCAATTGACGTGCATTTTGATCACCCTCGTTCGCCGGTATGGCAAGGCGATCATTTAATTGTTGATCTAACCGACGATTAATCCTGATCGCGTAAAAAGCGTTCTACTTCGTCGACCAAACTTTCCGCATCACGAAATGCGTCGGGCTCTTCGTCATAACGACGCTCTAAATGTTCGACGTATTCGGTGGTTTCAGTGTCTTCAGCCACTAATTGCGAAACTTGATGCTCGTAGGCGTCGGTTGCAAATTTCAATTCAGTGGTATCGACATTGATATCGAGTAATTGTCGGACTCGATCCACTAAAGCCAGCGCGGCTTTTGGCGATGGCGCCGAAGGAACATACGTCGGCACTGCGGCCCATAGGGCGGCTGAGCGAATGCCAGCTTGGCGACTTGCAGTGTGTAACACGCCCGTGATTCCGGTCGGACCCTCATAACGCGACGGCAAAACATTGAGTTCATCAACTGTTTGGTCATCGTATGCCGCGCCAAAAATTGATACTGGTCGAGAATGAGGCACTTCCGCCAAAAGCGCACCGAGCGTCACAATCATTTTCGCGCCGGTGGCATGAGCAACACCGATGACGTGATCAGTAAATGTGCGCCAGCGCAATTGTGGTTCGACACCGGCCAAGGTGATGATGGGATCACCATGGGGTGGGGCGTGACCTAATTCGAATTGATTGGCGGGCCATTCAATGCGACGTTCACCGTTGTATCCAAGACGAACTTCTGGTCGCGTAACGGTGAAATCAAAAAACACTTCCGGATCGATATCGGCAAATGTTGTTGATCCCCATTGATCGGCAAGAAAACGAACGGCCGTTGTTGCTGCGTCGCCAGCATCGTTCCAACCGCCAAATGACACCAACATCACTGGCGATTCCAAAGCTGGTTTGTGATCCCAGCGGAGAAAAGGAAGATCGGTCATTACCGGAAGGGTATCGCTTTCGCCTCGGTGGCCATCGGCAGATTATGAAGCGATGGGTCGGGCCTCATGTTTTTCGTTCTACGCTTGGGAAATGGCCGCGGGCAAGAACTCCAATGACAACGCTTCACCGACGAATTCGGAAATTGACGTCGTTGAATGCACACATGTCACCGACGAAGTGGTGCAAGCGTTTACCCGTTTAATCCCGCAACTTTCATCGTCAAATGCCCCTCCAACGAAGAGTGAGTTGGAGGCAATCTGTACCGCCGAGTCGTCGATTCTTTTGTTGGCGGTGGAAAAGAAATCAAACGAAATTCTTGGCAGTCTCACGCTGGCGTGGTTTCGAATTCCCACTGGCATTCGGGCGTGGATTGAAGACGTTGTCGTCGATGAATCAGCGCGCGGCAAAGGAGTAGGCGAAGCGTTAAATAGGGATGCGTTATTGCGTGCACAACAACTAGGTGCAAAAACCGTTGATCTCACTTCACGTCCCAGTCGTGAAGCGGCAAATCGTCTTTATCAACGCATTGGTTTCGTACAACGCGAAACAAATGTGTATCGGTACTCGTTTGACGACTGATTAGTCGACCGCGACGTGTAAGATTTTTATCAGAGATAGATCTGATTACGACGAGATCTAATAAACGTTCGCTGACTGGATGGTCGAAGAATGACAGAAAAAGCAATCGGAATACTTCTTTTCGATGGCGTTGAAGAACTTGATGCCGTTGGGCCCTGGGAAGTTCTTTCCTTTTGGACGAGTTACTTCCCCGAAGATGGTTTTCGTGTGCTCACACTTTCAAAAAGCGGTGGTCGTGTTACGTGCGCCAAAGGACTAGTCATTGAATCGCAGTATTCCTATGAGGATGTTCCTCAACTGGACGTGCTGATTTATCCGGGTGGACAAGGAACACGTGGCCACATGAAAGATCCAACGCAGATCGAATGGTTACAAGCGAAACGCGAAGAAGTGTCTCTCTTAACAAGCGTGTGCACTGGTTCACTTGTTTTTGCCGCAGCCGGACTTCTTGCTAATCGTCCTGCAACAACTCACTTTGCGTCACTTACTTTGCTGCAGGAAATTGATCCGTCGATACAAGTTCGTCCTGATGATCGATTTGTTGACGACGGCGACATTGTCACTTCTTCGGGAGTATCGGCCGGAATTGATATGGCACTTCATCTTGTCGCCCGCCTAGCGGGTGTAGATCGGGCGCGTGCGGTACGCCGCGGCATTCAGTACGACCCAGAACCTCCTGTTTAGAAAGTAGTTACCAATGGTTGATGACGACTACATCGCAATCAATCGAGCAAATTGGAATTCCCGAGTACCGCATCATGAACATTCTTATGGGCTTGAGCATTTCCGTCGCGATCCTAAATATCTTTCCGACGTCGTTCGTTTCGATCTTCCGCGGCTTGGTGATATTGGGAATAAAAAAGTGCTGCATCTTCAATGCCATATCGGAACCGACACAGTTTCGCTGTATCGACTTGGTGCAGAGGTAACCGGCCTTGATTTTTCGGCACCGGCTTTGGACGTCGCTCGCGCATTGGCGAATGATGTTGGCGCAGATATTAATTGGGTCGAATGCGATGTTTATTCGGCCCCTGATGTGTTGCCAAACGGAAAATTCGATCTTGTGTATACCGGAATTGGAGCGTTGTGTTGGATTCCGAGTGTCGAGCGATGGGCGCAAGTCATTGCGGCACTTTTAAAACCGGGAGGTGAGGTTTTTATTCGCGAAGGACATCCCGTGTTGTGGTCGCTCTGTGATCCGCGTCCTGATGGACTTGTGACAATCGAGTATCCATATTTCGAGTCTGCAGGTGAGGTTTCGTTCGATGAGTTCACCTATGTCGACCATGCCGAACCCCTTGCCTATCCAACATCTATTTCGTTTAATCACGGCATGGCGCAGATTTTCAATGGCCTTTGGAATGCAGGGTTCGAAATCACATTGTTCGAAGAACACGATTCCGTTCCGTGGAATGCGCTAGGGGAAAGCATGGTTGAAGGTGAACTTGGTGAATGGCGATTAAATGACAAGCCGGAGCGTTTGGCGGCGACCTATACGCTTCGAGCAAAGAAAGTGCATTTAGCCTGATATCGCACCATCATTACTTTGTTCACAGCGTGGACATATACGGGACGGAATAATTGAAATGGCATTCACACTCGGGTCAGTACCAAATCTTTCGGGCAAGACATCAGTTATAACGGGCGCCAATAGCGGGCTTGGTTTAGCCACGGCGTTTG
>CAYOHV010000171.1:0-3615 GCA_964403825.1 uncultured Bifidobacterium sp.
CGGATCACCGTGGTTGGTTTAGGTCCTGGTGATCAGGATCTCATTACCGCCGGAGCAATCGAGGTTTTGGCGTCCGTACCACATCGCTATGTGCGCACATTGCGGCATCCGGCGGCGCGAATTTTTGCCACCAAAAATTGGGATGTTGTTTCTTTCGATGAGTTCTATGAGCAAAGCGAAAATTTGGAATCGGTTTACGAATCCATTGTTTCCGCGCTCATTGGTTTTGCCCAGCAATTTGGTCACGTTGTTTATGTCGTGCCCGGTTCGCCCGTAGTTGCCGAGCGAACTGTTGAACTCTTACAACAACAACTTGAAGTTCCCATTGAAGTATTGCCGGCATTGTCATTTCTCGCTTTGAGCTGGCCGCGCCTTGGTATCGATCCAGTGGCCCAAAGCGCGCGCGTCATTGATGGTCACCGTTTTGCCGTGCAGGCCGCCGGTGAAAGAGGCCCTCTGCTGGTGGCTCAATGCGATAACGCTGAAGTGCTGTCTGAAATCAAATTGGCCTTAGATGCAGGCTATGAACCGTCGATGTTTGCCGATTCCGATGTGATTGTTCTGCAACGTCTCGGGTTGCCCGACGAAAAGGTTTACGCCATCAACTGGCTTGAGATGGATCGCATCGAACCGGACCACCTCACGTCAATTTGGATTCCCCATTTAGCGGCGCCGATTGCCCGTGAACTTTCCGATTTCGTTGAACTGGTGAACATCTTGCGTGAACAGTGTCCGTGGGATGCCGAACAAACGCATGAATCGTTACGACGTCATTTATTAGAAGAGTCCTATGAAGTGCTCGAAGCGATTGATCAATTAACTGACGACGCGGAATCGTATGAAAATTTGGCCGAAGAACTTGGAGACTTACTTTTCCAAATCTTGTTTCATGCGCGCTTGGCCGCGGAACAAGGACAGTTCACCGTGGCAGATGTCGCCAAATTGGTTAATGACAAACTTCGTTCACGCCATCCCCATGTTTTTCCGGAAAGTGAAATGCGAGCGTTGATGGCCAACGATGGTCAGATTGATGACGCCAGTGATGTTGTCCGCAATTGGGAACAAATTAAGAAAGCGGAAAAAGGTCGCGAGAGCGTATTTGACGGTGTGCCCGATGCAATTCCCGCACCGCTTTTTGCTTTGAAGGTACAAAGTAAAGCCAATGTGCTTGGCGAGACGGTGCCAATGCCGGAAAAGCCAAATTTCGCCGATGCGTTAGCTGCATTTTCGGCCTCTCCTGATGAAAATTCGACCGGCGAACTGTTGTTCGCGTTGGTTGATGAGATTCGTCGCGTCGGTATCGATCCTGAAACTGCATTACGCGCGACCGCGGTGCACTACCGAAATCGCGCGAGAAGTGCTGAACTAGAGCAATCAGGTAATTAGTCCACTACCGGCGCGCGCCGGCGTGGAAAACTAATCAGAAGCAATTCGGGACCGAAGAGATCAGGAAGCAGTGGAATGAGCATCATCGAGCACATCGTTGGCCGTGAGGTTCTCGACAGCCGGGGAAACCCGACCGTCGAAGTTGAGGTCATTTTGGAATCGGGTGCTGCTGGTCGGGCAATGGTCCCGTCAGGTGCTTCCACCGGCGCTTTCGAAGCGACGGAACTTCGTGATGGCGGTGCGCGTTACCTCGGTAAAGGTGTGCAACAGGCTGTTGCCAATGTCGAAGGCGAAATTTACGACGCGTTAATCGGTTTCGATGCTCTCGATCAGCGCGATATTGATCGCGTGTTACTTGGCCTCGATGGCACTGACAATAAAAGTCGACTCGGCGCCAATGCCATCCTTGGTGTTTCGCTCGCCGTCGCACGCGCCGCCGCTGATGAACTTTGTGTTCCGCTTTATCGTTATGTCGGTGGAACCAACGCGCATGTGTTGCCCGTACCCATGATGAATGTTTTGAATGGCGGCGAACACGCCGATAACAACGTCGACATTCAAGAGTTCATGATCATGCCGATCGGCGCACCATCATTTCGCGAAGCATTGCGTTGGGGCACCGAGACGTACCACACACTGAAGAAAGTTCTTCATGAACGCGGCCTCGCAACTGCTATTGGTGATGAAGGCGGTTTCGCACCCAACTTGGCCTCCAACGAAGAAGCGGTGAAATTACTGCTTGAATCAATTGAAAAAGCAGGCTTCACACCCGGCTCTGATATCGCTATTGCCTTAGATGCGGCATCGACCGAGTTTTATCGCGATGGTTCCTATGTTCTCGCCGGCGAAAATCGCACGCTTAGTACCGCCGAGATGGTCGACTACTTAAGTGACCTCTGTGCGAAGTATCCGATTGTTTCGATCGAAGACGGTATGGCCGAAGAAGATTGGGACGGCTGGGCGCAATTAACGCAAGCGCTCGGTGATCGAGTGCAACTTGTCGGTGATGATTTATTCGTCACCAATGTTGAACGGCTTTCACGCGGTATCGATGCCGGTGTAGCGAATTCAATTTTGGTAAAGGTCAATCAAATTGGGTCGCTTTCCGAAACGCTGGATTCGGTAGGCATGGCGGTTCGCAATGGCTATACCGCAGTGATGTCACATCGCTCGGGAGAAACCGAAGACACCACTATTTCTGATTTAGCGGTGGCCACTAATTGCGGACAAATTAAAACCGGTGCGCCGGCCCGCAGTGATCGCGTGGCGAAGTACAACCAGTTGTTACGTATTGAAGACGATCTCGGTGAAGGCGCCGCGTTCTGGGGTGCCAGTGCACTGCGAAAGGCCGCGCGTCGCTAATGGCGACAAACCCGCTTCGCGCCGCCCGCTTTGTGGTGCCGGTGATTTTGCTGGTCGTTACGATCAGCGCTTTGGCGTTGGGTGCTTTCCCTACTCGAACCTTCCTTGATCAACGTCGCACGGTTGCTTCGGCTGAGGCGCGTCTCAACGAATTAGAGCAAGCCAACGCTGATGCCGAGGCCCAAATCGAAGCACTGGGTACCGATTCTGAAATTGAACGCTTGGCCCGCGAAAAATACGGCTACGCCAAGGCGGGTGAAGAGGTGTACCACGTGCTTCCGCCCGCCACCGATCCGGTGCGGGTTCCCGATGCTTGGCCTTTTAATCAGTTGGGCACAACGCTTAATCGTTAAAGCCGCTCCGCATGGGCCCCTCGCTGGGTAACTACTAATCTGCTTGCAGGCTTGCTGATTGGGGCGAGCCGAAGTTGTGGGGGAGTGACTTATGAGTGTGATGGGCACCCGTGTGCTTCGACGTGAGGATCCGGCATTTCTTACCGGTGAAGCGCGTTACACCGCCGATCTCAACGATCCGCTTTTAGATGGCGCATTGCATGTGCACTTCGTGCGCTCAACGATTGCCCACGCCACCATCACCGAGCTCGATGTCTCCGAGGCAGCGCAGGCCGACGGTGTAGTTGCCGTGTTTATCGCTGCCGATGTTGAAGCCGATGGTCTCAACGCTTATCCCATGGCGATTCCGGGCATGATTCCAGAAGCAGTTGGACGTCCGTGGTTAGCCAAAGATGTCGTTCGTTTTGTTGGTGAAGCAATTGCAGTAATTGTGGCGACATCCAAAGAAGCTGCGTATGACGCGTCGGAACTTGTCATCATTGATTACGAACCACTCGATGCGGTTGTTGATCTG
>CAYOHV010000172.1:0-3593 GCA_964403825.1 uncultured Bifidobacterium sp.
AGAACAGGCCGGCATCGGCATCCGTCGGCTTTCCACCACAGCCGGCACCCATCCTTACGACTTAGTCGAATGGGAGCGCCGAGATGCTCGTATTTCCAATTGGAAGACGGGCGAGGTTGCTTTCGAGCAAACCGATGTTGAGTTCCCCGTTGGTTGGTCGCTTAATGCCACCAACATCGTGGCGCAAAAGTATTTCCGCGGCACCCCGGGCACCCCGGAACGCGAATGGTCACTGAAGCAAGTTGCCGATCGTGTGGCCGACACCATCACCGATTGGGGCATTCGTGATGGCTACTTCATCGATCAACAAGAAGCCGATGCGTTCCGTGACGAACTGAAGTACATCATCGTCACCCAACGCGCAGCCTTTAACTCACCGGTGTGGTTCAACATCGGTGTTGCTGGTGTGCCACAGCAGGCTTCAGCCTGTTTCATTTTGTCGGTTGACGACACCATGGATTCAATCCTCAACTGGTACGTCGAAGAAGGAACCATCTTCAAAGGTGGATCCGGTGCGGGCATCAACTTGTCGCGTATTCGCTCATCAAAAGAATTCTTAAAGGGCGGCGGCACCGCTTCTGGTCCCGTTTCATTTATGCGCGGTGCCGATGCATCGGCTGGAACAATCAAGTCCGGTGGCAAAACTCGTCGCGCCGCCAAGATGGTCATCTTGAACGTTGATCATCCTGACGTTGAAGAGTTCATCTGGTGTAAAGCACGTGAAGAAAAGAAAGCACGTGCATTACGCGACGCCGGATTCGATATGGATCTCGATGGCATTGACATCACGTCAATCCAATACCAAAACGCCAACAACTCGGTTCGTGTGACCGACGAATTCATGCAAGCCGTTGTTGACGATCGCGATTGGCATCTGCGTGCCGTTGCCGATGGTTCAATCGTCAAGACCATTCGCGCTCGTGATCTCATGCGTCAAATTTCGCAAGCCGCATGGGAATGCGCCGATCCCGGTATGCAATTCGATACCACCATTAATCACTGGCATACCGCGTGCAATACCGGCCGCATTAATGGTTCAAATCCGTGCTCGGAATACATGCACATCGATAACTCAGCCTGCAACTTGGCGTCGATCAACTTGCTCAAGTACCTCAACGAAGATGGCACCATCGATGTTGATGCTTACAAGCACACCATCGAAATCATGTTCACGGCACAAGAAATTCTTGTTGGCAACGCCGACTATCCGACCGTCGCCATTGGCGAGAATTCACGTAAGTTCCGTCAGCTTGGTTTGGGCTATGCCAACTTGGGCGCATTGTTAATGGCGCTTGGTATGCCTTATGACTCCGACGATGGCCGTTCGTTAGCCGCCGCAATTACGTCGCTTATGACCGGTCATGCCTATGCCACCTCGGCACGCACCGCCGCTCGTATGGGACCGTTCGCTGGTTACAACGAAAACGCAGAACATATGTTGCGCGTTCTTGCACAACATCGTGATGCGGCACTCACTGTTAACCACGAATCAGTACAAACCGATCTTTTAGAAGCAGCACAAGCAGCGTGGAATGAAGCATGCGAGTTGGCCAGTGTGGTCGGCGTGCGTAATTCCCAGGCTTCGGTGTTGGCACCGACAGGAACCATCGGTCTCATGATGGATTGCGACACCACTGGTGTTGAGCCCGACCTCGGCTTAGTGAAGATGAAGAAGTTGGTTGGCGGCGGCACCATGTCCATCGTTAACCAAACCATTCCGCGTGCATTGCGCAAACTTGGTTACAGCGAAAGCGAAGTTGAAGCCATCGTTGCCTACATCGACGAAAACATGTCGATTCTCGGCGCACCGCATATCAAGGCCGAACATATTCCTGTGTTTGCTTGCTCAATGGGCGACAACACCATCCACTATTCGGGTCATATCCGCATGATGGGTGCTGTGCAGCCGTTCATTTCGGGCGCAATTTCCAAGACGGTCAACATGCCTGAAGACGTTTCCGTTGAAGACGTCGAGCAATTGCATATCGATGCTTGGAAACTTGGCATCAAGGCCGTTGCGATCTACCGCGATAACTGCAAGGTTGCACAACCGTTGTCGGCATCTAAAAAAGATGATGACAGCGTTGATGGTGGCGCCATTGGCTCAGAATTGGTCGAGCGTGTCATCGAAAAGATTGTCCACGAACCAGTTCGTCAGAAGCTGCCCCGCACCCGTGTTTCACGCACATTCGAATTCCGCGTTGCCGATTGCAAAGGCTTCGTCACCGTGGGCGAATACGAAGATGGCCGTCCCGGCGAAATCTTCGTGCGTGTTTCCAAGCAGGGTTCAACACTGGCCGGCATCATGGACGCATTCGCCATTTCAATTTCGCATGGTTTGCAATACGGCGTGCCGCTGCGTTCATTCGTTGAGGCCTTCACCGGAATGCGTTTTGAACCAGCCGGTATGACCGACGATCCCGATATTCGTATCGCCAACTCGTTGATGGATTATCTCTTCCGTCGCTTGGCAATCGAATACTTGTCACCGGAAGAGCGTGCGGAACTCAACATCCTCACCACTTCCGAGCGCATGCAACCGCAGTTGCCGGGTGTTGAAGATGCCATCATCGAAACCCGCCAAGGTTCAGAATTGCCGGCCGATCCGCCTTCGGTTGAATCAGCCTCAACACTGTTAGCGGCTACTCGGGTAGTGCAAGAAGTGAAATCAGTCAACCACGATGCACCGCTTTGTATGCAATGTGGTGTGGTGATGCAACGTGCAGGCTCATGTCATGCCTGCCCGTCATGCGGCACCACCTCTGGTTGCTCCTAACCACTACATTGAGGCCATAGTCCGCCGTTGATTTGGGGGAATCACATGGCCGTCATCGATCAAAAACTCACATGGGCCAAAGTTGAAGAACGTTTGGCCACTGAAACCGATCCTGTCTTGCGTCGCAATCTCGAAATGTTGCTTCAACATATGAAAGCGGAGGCGACGCTCGACATGGATTCGCTTATGGCGACTGTTTCGCCAAAAGCACGGTATGAATTTTTCGGTGACGCGCCAACCCTCATTGAAGGTAAAGCGGCGGTGCAAGGTTTCTACGAAAACTTTGCCGCGTCAGGCGCATCGAAACTTCATCTCGATATTCGGCGCCTAGTTGTTGATCGACATTGCATCGTGACCGAAGGCGTTATGCGCATGGCCTATCCCGGAGCCACACTGCAGGCAATGGGAATGGCCATCGACGACGTAAACGCGTATTACCTCTACGAAACCGATATGGCCATCATTTGGGAAATCGCCGATGACGGTTTATTTATCGGCGAGGATTCCTACACCGGTAGAGATGGTTTTGCGGGCATCACCGAACGCAAATTAACCGATGCCGATATCGCGGTTTATCAGGCCGCCTAAGAACGCAACTCTAAGAAACAGTGAATTGCGTTTTCATTCCATGATCTAAGTGACCGTCGATTCCACATTCGACGGTCCAAACACCTTTTTGGTTAAGCGCAATGGTTACCGCACCAGTTGCGTTGGTCGGCGTGGGACCGATTTCTCCCACAGCGTTGCCATCAGGATTGAGAATTTCCATCTCATGTTCCAGCGTGCCGTTGTTTTGCAATTCAAAACGAATGTTTTC
>CAYOHV010000173.1:0-3589 GCA_964403825.1 uncultured Bifidobacterium sp.
TGTCAATCTCCTCGCACCGCAGCAATGGCCTCAACAATAAGTTCACTGTCGACGCCCGTCACGGTTTCTACGCCGTTTGGTCCGTCTAAAACAAAGGTCAGGCCGGAAAGAGCTTTTTTGTCCCGCGCCATGAACTCCACCAATACATCAGTGGACAAATTGGCCGGCACTGAGGTCGGCAAATCGTAAGCGCCGACTACTCGACGGTGCTCTTGTACACGCGGTTCGTCAATGCGTCCGAGACGTACTGCCAACTCGGCAGCGAAAACTAAACCGATGGCCACTGCTTCACCATGGCGTAAATCATGTCCGCCGGCTGATTCAACGGCGTGGGCCAATGTATGGCCGTAATTAAGAATGGCGCGCAATCCGCCTTCTCGTTCATCGGCGGAAACCACGGCTGCTTTAATGGCGACGCAGGCCGCAACTTGTTCGTTGAGATCAAGTTGATCAATGCCCTCGCCACCGAGGAATTGATACTTGGCTACTTCACCTAAGCCACAACGCATCTCACGCGGAGGAAGCGTATGCAATGTTTCGGTATCGCATAAAACTGCCTGTGGTTGCCAAAACGCACCCACCAAATTTTTTCCTTCAGGAATATTGACGCCCGTCTTTCCCCCGATTGCGGCGTCGACCTGACCTAACAATGTGGTGGGAACGTGCACCACCGCCACGCCGCGGTGGTAACAACTGGCGGCGAAACCAGCCGTATCGGTAACGATGCCGCCACCTAAACCAACAACACAATCGTTTCGAGTGAGGCCCCATTGCGCGAACTGTCGACAAAGTTCTTCCACGGTTGAAAGTGATTTGGCATATTCACCATCGCCCATCGTAAAAACTTTGTGCTCACAACCGGGATCGAGTTCGTAAGGAATCGACTCTTGGGTAACGATGGCTACGCGTTTTGCCTTCGGCGGAATAAAGCGCGCTAACTCATGACGAACACCCGAACCAATCAGAACGTCATAGGAACGATCGTCACCCGTTTGCTTCAGATTCACCGGAACGGTCACTGGCATCGTCGTCATGATGTTTTCACCGCCTCCATAATGGCATCGACCACAGCCTCGATAGAGGCGGAAGCATCAATTTCATGCTGGGCCACTTCGGCATAAAGCGCCGATCGATCTTTTTCCATTTGGGCTAATACCGATTGCGGATCATCGGCCAGCGCCGGTCGATGAGTGCCTTTTTGTGTTCGCGTCACTAATTGTTCCACTGGTACGCGTAACCAAATCACGGTGGCCGCTTGCAACTTTTGGCGAGTTTGTGCATTGAGAATTGAACCACCGGCGGCGGCAATTACCGATGGCGAAGTTGCCGCCAGCAGATCAGACATGACGTCGGCTTCGATTTGTCGAAATGCAGATTCGCCATCCTGGGAAAAAATTTCGGTAACGCTGCGACCAGTGCGCGCTACTACTTCGTCATCAGAATCAACAAACGGCAAACCGAGACGTTGCGCGACGATTCGTCCCACCGTGGACTTGCCTGATCCCATCATGCCCACGACGACGATATGTCGAGCCATGATTATGGTTGCGGCGCGTCGGTGCCGAACGCAGCCGCCGCGTCCCAGTTAAGCGGCTCTTCGGTTGTTGATGTCGCGATATCAATACGTGCCGCTTGCGAACGAACTTGTTCAACGTACGTCGCGTGATTACGAGTGAACTCTTGAATTGAGTCGCTGCCGAATTTTCGTAATGCTTCATCGGCCAAAACCAATGCGCACATTGCTTCGGCCACAACTCCCATGGCCGGCACCGCGGTGACATCAGTGCGTTCACGGAACGAAACGCCGGATTCTTTCGTCGCCGTATCGACGGTGGCGAGAACAGGTTTATTGAGCGTGGCTAACGGTTTCATGGCCACTCGGGCCAATAACACTTCACCCGTTGACATACCGCCTTCAATTCCCCCGGCGTTATCGCTGGTTCGTCGGTAAGTCATGGCTTGTTCATCCCACACGATTGGATCATGCGCTTGTGAACCCGGGCGTTCCGCCACGGAAAATCCTTCGCCGATTTCGACGCCTTTAACCGCTTGAATGGAAAGCATCGCCTGCGCAATACGTCCGTCTAATCGACGATCCCAATGGACATGCGAGCCCAGACCGATCGGTACGCCGTAGGCCACAACTTCAACAACTCCGCCAAGTGAGTCGCCTGCTTTTTGCGCGCTTTTAATTTCAGTAATCATTTGCGCGGCGGCATTGGGGTCAAGGCAACGAACTTCTGATTCATCGACTGCTTCAAACTGCGTAGCGGTTGGGCGCAACGCGACATCGGCGCGCACCGGACCCAAAGAGATGACATGTGATCCAACGGTGGTGCCAATAGTAGAAAGCAACGCTTTGGCTACTGCACCCGCGGCAACACGCGCCGCGGTTTCACGAGCTGAGGCCCGCTCCAAAACATTGCGGGCATCATCGAAATCGTATTTCTGCATGCCGGTTAAATCGGCATGACCGGGACGAGGCGTGGTGAGTTTTTGAGAAGTTTCACCGGGATGCGGTGACATCTCTTCGGTCCACTTCTTTTCCCATTCACTATTGCCAATTTCGATAGCAATAGGTGAGCCAAGAGTGCGACCATGACGAAAACCGGCCAAAAGGGTGATTTCGTCGGCCTCGAACTTCATACGCGGACCACGTCCGTATCCCAATCGCCGACGGGCTAATTCATTGCCAATTTGCTCAACGGTTATGGGGAGCCCAGCGGGGACCCCTTCAAGAATGACCACAAGTGCTTTGCCATGTGATTCGCCGGCGGTAAGAAAACGCAACACAGAGCCAATCTACTGGCCAGCATTACTAAATTCGAACTTGTTTTCATCCACCTATGAATTGCACACTCAAAACGACGATGGTGCCAACCACTAATGCAGGCCCAAATGGTAAAGCCGTCGATTTTCGATGACGCAACCAAAGGATGCCTCCAAGTGCCGATCCAATTGCGAAACTGACAAAAAACATCCAGAGCGTTGCTGCCAGCGCGCTTTCCACCGAACCCGCGATCCAACCGATAGGCAACGTCATAACGGCCACTGCCTTGACATCACCGAAACCCATACCGCGCGGCGAAATGAGATGGGCGACAAATAACAAAGCGAACGCCGCACCGCTAGCGATAAGAGCGCTCGTCAGTCGGGTTGTCTCATTTTCTGCATACGCCACTGCGATGATGGCGATAATTGAAGCGACCCATGTGGGGACGATGAGATGATCGGGCAAGCGATACTCAGTGAGATCAACTGCGGCGGCGGCCACCATCATCACCACCACGACGAACGCAAGGATCGGCGCGAAGAGAATGAATTCGTTTTGTTGGTAAAAACCAAAAAAGAGAAAGGCGACCAGTAGATCAATCGCCCAAAGTATTTCGAATGAATCCTTGGGCGATTTCTCACTGCGACAGTTAACGGCAATGAGCCAACGCTGAATCAAAACAACGATTGGTGTTGATAGAAACGCCACGACTAATTCAACGGATCCGGAGAAGACCAGCGCCAACACCGGCGCGCACTGCATCACGAGGCTACAAATCGCGCAACCGCGTTCATCATATCTTGACGAGGGGCCTCA
>CAYOHV010000174.1:0-3582 GCA_964403825.1 uncultured Bifidobacterium sp.
TTGCTCGAGGTGGAATGGCCGATGTCTATCTCGCACGCGATCTCTTGCTCGATCGTCCGGTGGCGGTGAAGGTTCTCTTTCCGGAATATGCCCGCGACGAAAACTTTGTCGAACGATTCCGCCGTGAAGCGCAATCGGCGGCGAATCTCAATCACCCAAATATCGTGGCTGTTTACGACTGGGGATCTCAGTACGGCACATATTTCATCGTTATGGAATATGTCGAAGGCCGCAGTTTGGCGGAGATCATCCGCACAGAAGGCCCATTGCATCCCAATCGGGCTGCGGAAGTAACCGCCGATATTGCGGCCGCTTTAGGTTTTGCGCATCGCAACGGAGTTGTTCATCGCGACGTAAAGCCCGGCAACATTCTCATCACTCCATCAGGTCAAGTAAAAGTTGCCGACTTTGGTATCGCACAAGCATCAACCACTGGCGATGCTGCGGTAAATCTCACTCAAGCCGGTTCGGTTATGGGAACGGCTACGTATTTCTCACCGGAACAAGCTCAAGGACGCGCTGTTGATCCGCGCTCCGATTTGTATTCACTCGGTTGTGTTCTTTACGAAATGCTCACGGCCCGCCCTCCGTTCACCGGCGATTCACCTGTTGCGGTTGCTTTCAAACACGTACAAGAACAAGCACTTGCTCCCAATCGAGTTAATCCAAATGTTCCCGAAGCGCTTTCAGCAATTTGTTTGAAACTTCTCAACAAAGATCCAATGTTGCGTTATCCATCGGCTGAAGATCTTCGTTCCGATTTGCGACGCTTTTTGGAAGGTCAACCGACACTCGCCAGTGGAATTGACGCCGGCGCCTATGGCGATGCCACCACGATGGTTCCGGCTGCCGGTGGGGCCGGTGCGGCTGGTCCGCCCACGATGGCTAACAATTACATTCCGCCCGCACCGCCGCCGCGCCGCACTGGACTTTGGGTTGGCGTCACGCTCGGTGTGTTGGCGGTCATTGCGTTGCTGGTGTTTTTAATGATTTCACTTTTGGGCGGCGGATCATCGTCTCCAAAAGTCACCGTGCCCGATGTTGTCAATAAAACGGTCACCGAAGCGACCGACTTGTTACGCGCGCAAGGTTTCCAAGTCAAAGTAAATCGCACCGCGAACGACACTGTTCCGGTCGATCAAGTATTCGATCAAAACCCGAAGGGCAACACCGAAGCATCTGAGGGTTCAACCGTTGAGATTTCTGTTTCATCCGGCGTTGGTGAAGTAGTTGTCCCGAGCGTTGTTGGTCGCACCGAACAAGCGGCGAAGTCGTTACTCGAATCGAATGATTTCATTGTTGAAATTAAACAAGAAGCGAGCGACACCGTTGCTAAGGGCGAAGTGATTTCACAAACCCCGGCGGCCAATACCAAAGCGGCCAAAAAGTCAATCGTTACCATCGTTGTTTCAACCGGTAAGGGCGATGTTGAAGTGCCCGACGTGGTGAATAAATCGCAAGTTGTTGCTTCTAACACGCTTGGCCAAAAAGGATTTAGCGTTTCGGTAACGCAACAATCGTCAACCACCGTTGCGTCGGGTCTGGTGATCAGCACCAATCCGGCTGCCGGAACAAAGGCACCCAGTGGATCGACGGTAACCATCGTTGTTTCTACTGGTCCTGGACAAGTTCCTGTTCCCAATGTGGTGAATCAAACGGAAGCCGCAGCGCGCGCAACATTGGTGTCAGAAGGTCTGGCCGTGAATGTTGCCTGCGTTGTTGGAGCACCAGTTGACATTGTGACGGCGGTTAGTCCCTCAGCGGGAACAAACGTCAATCAAGGATCGACAGTAACGATCACTGTGAAAAAGGCGAGTTGTTAATCTCTTTATCGAAGCGCGCCACACGCCGATAAAAAGTTGCCAACAATTGAATGTCCGGAACTGGTCAAAATCGATTCCGGATGGAACTGCACGCCTTCAATCGCCATTTCGCGATGACGAAGACCCATCACTAAACCATCATTTGTCCACGCAGTGATTTCTAAAACATCGGGCACTGAATCTTTGGCGACAACTAACGAGTGATAGCGAGTCGCTTCGAAGGGTGAAGGAAGTCCAGCAAAAACTCCTTCACCGTTATGCAGAATCGACGATGTTTTGCCATGCATGATTTCGGGTGCGCGCACAACTTCGCCACCAAAAACTTGACCAATGCATTGGTGTCCTAAGCACACACCAAAAATCGGAATCTTTCCCCCGAATTCGCTAATCACGGCATTGGATAATCCGGCATCTTCGGGTCGGCCGGGCCCAGGGCTGATCAAAATTCCATCGGGTGAAAGTGTTTCGATTTCCCGCAGGCTGAGCGCGTCACTGCGATGCACAATCGGCTCGGCGCCCAATTCGCCTAAGTACTGGACGAGATTGAAAACGAACGAGTCGTAGTTATCGAGTACGAGAATTCGTGTGGCCATTGCGTCCGACCCTATCGGGAACGCGGTCCCGCCGAAAATGAAAATACCGATAGTGAAGAAATACTCCGAGCCGCTACGATCTGCGCTGATGGCAACCAAAAAGCGACCCGCACCCACTCGACGCACTGGCGGAGCACCGACCCGTAAGTCGAAGAAGACTGAAGAAGAACATTCAGGACCGGCAGCCTCGACGCGCTATACGCCGCGTACCACCGCATCGCATGGACCGAGCCCAACTTGGGTTCCAGTGTTGATGTTCACGCTCATCTTGTTAGGGCTCGCCGTCATTTTCTTCCACTACGTGAATATCTTTTTGCCGGCGGCGGAAAGCAACTGGTGGTTGCTTGGCGGTTTAGGTTTCATTCTTGGCGGCGTCGTAACCGCCACACAATTGCGTTAGAGGTCTTCGATCGGCGTCATCATGCGCATGTCTTCTTGACAATGGCGCGGCGGATCCGGATCTTGATCGGGTGCAATTGTCATACGCACTTCCGTACCGCAGATATCGCAGCGGTACTGAATTTTCACTTTGCGTAATTCACCGGCATCGGGTGGTTCTGGAATTGGTCGAGCGAGACCACCCAACATCAATACGCCGAAACGCAAAATGATCCACGCCACGATGGCCGCCGGAATGACTTTCCAAAATTCAATTCCGGCAATGAGGCCAACAGCCACAATCAACACGCATACGCCGTTGATGACTGGATGTTTCATCGTGAATCGGGATTCGCCTTCAGACATTCGTTACAACCGCTCGATAATGGTGGCGTTCGCTAATCCGCCGCCTTCGCACATTGTTTGTAAACCATAACGACCACCGGTGCGCTCCAGTTCACAAAGCAACGTACCTAATAAACGTGTTCCAGAAGCACCGAGGGGATGGCCGAGTGCGATGGCACCACCATTGACATTGACTTTTTCCATGTCGGGATGAACTTCTTTTTCCCACGCCAACACGACCGATGCGAATGCTTCGTTAATTTCAATCAAGTCGATGTCGTCCAGGCTCAACTTGGCTTTTTCCAAAACTTTTTCGGTTGCGGGAATTGGCCCGGTAAGCATGATGCGCGGGTTTACGCCGGCCAATGAAAATGCGTGGAAACGAGCCCGTGGCGTTAAACCAAGTTTGTTAGCAGCGTCTTCACTCATAATGAGAGCGGCCG
>CAYOHV010000175.1:0-3562 GCA_964403825.1 uncultured Bifidobacterium sp.
TTACGACGAGTTACGCGGTTTGGAATCAAACGAACTGCGCTTGTTTTAACTAGCCATTAAGAAATTCATGACGGCCGCCCGCTAAGACAACACGTCCATCTCCACCCAATGTGCGGAAGATACATTCACCGCTGCCGGTTTCCCACATTTGAATAGTGAGATCTTCACCTGGCAATACCGGTGACGCGAAACGGCCTTCCATTGAACGAAAACGCGCTGGATCGGATTGACACATACTGTGCAAAAGCGCGCGACCGGTAAATCCATAAGTGCATAAGCCGTGCAAAATCGGTTGATCGAATCCAGCAAGTTGCGCAAACCAGGGATCGGAATGCAATGGATTGCGATCACCAGAAAGTCTGTAAATCAGGGCCTGATCGGGCCGTGTGCTGTAGGTGACACTTTTATCGGGGGCACGGTCCGGCGGCGTATTGCGATCGCCGCTCGGCCCGCGATCACCACCAAAACCTCCTTCACCGCGAATAAAAATTGAAGAACCAACCGTGAGCAAAAGTTCACCGGTGGCATTGTCGACGCAATCGCCTTCTACCGATATAACCGCACCCGAACCTTTATCGTAAATACCAACGATTTTTCCGGTCGCCGTTAAAGAACCTTCCACCGGTAGTTCACGATGTTGAATGAACGATTGCTCACCATGCACCAACATGGCGAAGTTGAATTCGCCGATGGCGCTAATGGCGGCCGATACGCCGGCGCCAATGACGGCTGCCATCGTCGGCAATACGCGCTGTGTTTGTTCATGCGAGTTTTCCGTCGTAAAGGACAATTCATCTGTGCCCGCACCAACACCTAAGGCATAAAGCAACGCATCTTTGGACGTCCACGAATGCTGCACGGGCGCGCCGACAGCTCCAACCACATCATGTCGAATAGGCATATCTATTTCCTATCTGCGCCAAGCATGTCGGCATTGGGACGAACTTTGGACATGAGTTCTTCAACACGCGGTCCTAAATCGGAAGGGTCGAGCGAGCCTTTGGTGGCTGGACCTTGATGCCAACCTTCGCTGATGGCCAAAAGATCGCCGCGCACATCAAATACCCGACCCGTAACACCGGAAGATTCTTCACTGGCAAGCCACACCACGATGGGCGCAATCCAACGCGGTGACATTGCTTCTTGCGCTTCTTTCGATGCCGAACCCATTCCTAAGTTTTCGGTCATGCGCGTCAGTGCGGCGGGCGCAATGGCATTTACCGTCACGCCGTAGCGCGCTAATTCATCGGCGGCAATGATGGTGAATGCAGCGATACCGGCTTTTGCGGCGCCGTAATTTGTTTGTCCGATATTTCCGTAAATACCACTCGGCGATGATGTGTTGATGATGCGGGCGTTGGTTGTTTCACCCGCTTTTGATCGATCACGCCAATAGGCGGCCGCGAAATGTGATGGTCCCGCAGTTCCTGGGAGATGAACTTTGATCACGGCATCCCATTCGGCTTCGCTCATATTGGCCAACATGCGATCGCGCAAGATGCCCGCGTTATTGATCAACACATCGAGACGACCAAACGATTCGATTGCTTGCGCAATTAACTTCTCGGCACCCGCCCATTCGCTGATGTCATCAGTATTTGCTACGGCCTCGCCGCCGGCAGCAATGATTTCGTTCACCACTTGTTTTGCCGGGCCCGCATCAGCTCCGACACCATCAGCGCTGCCACCTAAATCGGTCACCACGACCTTGGCGCCTTCGGCGGCCAACATGAGCGCATGTTCGCGACCAATTCCTCGTCCCGCGCCGGTGACAATACAAACGCGGCCTTCACATAAACGAGCCATGAGTTCCTCCTAGGGGAATATGTCCGTGATGTTGGCACAGACCGCCCTAGGGCCGCTTGTGCGCCCCGTTCTTGGTCTGAGAACGGCCTATGTCCCTGTGGCTGTCCTACGCCCTCACTAGGTTGGGCTGATGGACGCTCTTTCATTTCTCTTAGCGATTGCCATGCTGGTGGTCGGAGTGGGCGCCGGTCTGGCCATTGGGTTTGGGGCCGGTTCTCGCAAAGCCGCCGCAGCTGCTCAACAAGCAACGCTCGATGCCGATCGGGCCAAAGAAATTTCGCAAGCCGCGCTCGCCGATGCCCTCGGTCGCTTGGCCGAAATCAATAATCAACAACAAGAACAAGCGCGTAAACAGGCCAACGATGATGCCGCTCGTCAAGAAAAAACTGTGCTCGATCTGGTTAATCCCATTGATCAAAAACTCAAACAACTCACCGAAACATTGCAACTCATCGAACAAAGTCGCGTGGCCGACTCCACCGAATTAAAACAAAACCTTTTGGGCTTGGGTCAACTCACTGATCGTCTTCAAACCGAAACACATAAATTGGCCAGCGCCATGACCGATAACAAAGCGCGTGGTTCATGGGGCGAACTTCAACTTAAACGTGTTGTCGAATTAGCCGGCATGATGCAGCATTGCGATTTTGTCACCCAAGAAACAATTACGGCCGATGGCGGTCGTTTGCGTCCCGATCTCATCGTGAAGTTGCCGCAATCACGGGCCATCGTGGTTGATGCCAAAGTGCCGATGTCGGCCTATCTCAACAGTGTGAGTTCACAAACCGAAGAAGAACGTCGCACGTATGCCAAACAACATGCGCGCGATGTGCTTACTCATGTCAACGAACTCGCCAAACGCAATTACACCGATTACGTCTCCGATGCTCTTGATTTCGTTGTCATGTTTGTACCGGGCGATCCTTTTCTCACCGCGGCGTTCGAAGCCCAACCATCGCTTTTCGAAGATGCCATCGAAAAAGGTGTGTTCATGGCATCACCGGGTTCGCTTATTGCACTGTTACGCGCCATTTCATTTGGTTGGCGCCAAGAACAATTAGCCGAACACGCCAAAGACATCGCCAAAGTGGGCGAAGAGTTACACGCCCGTGTGGCCACGTTCAGCAGCCATTTCAAAAAGATCGGCGAATCGTTAAAGCGGGCCAATGAGCGTTATAACGACGCTGTCGGCTCCCTTGAGCGCAGTGTGATGCCCTCCATCCGCAAACTGGAAGAAAAGGGTGTGAAGTCCTCCAAGGCCATCGAAGACCCTGATCAACTCGATGTCACCACTCGCCAACTCTCCCTTGGCTCAGACGACTCTTTGTAGTTTCCCCTTGGAGCGTCAAAACTGGCCATCCTGAGCCCTACCGACCGGTCGGTAGGTTGATAGGCTTTCCCTATGGCCATCGCCGAACCCACCAATGAAGTCTCTGGTCCGGATGCAAAAGGTTCTTTAAAACCGGTCCTCGACGTTCTTTCTGATTCCGTTTACGAAAACCCCACATGGAAGGGTCTCGCCTATTTCGGTCGAGATATGGCGTTGTATATCGCCATCGTGTGCGGACTGATCTTCATTAACAACCCATTCATTGTTATTGCGTTGTGGTTGGCCGCTGCATTAGTGGTCTCAGGTTTGTTCGTCATTGCCCACGATGCCGCCCACGGCGCATTGTTCCAATCGAAAAAACTCAATCGCTTTGTCGGCACCGTCGCCATGCTTCCGAGTTGGCACGTCTACGAAGGTTGGGTCTTA
>CAYOHV010000176.1:0-3543 GCA_964403825.1 uncultured Bifidobacterium sp.
TCGCCGTAATCGGTTGAACGAAGCCAAACTGCGCCATCTTCGTCGTAGACCACACCGCGGGATCGCAAGTCGGCCAGCGTTTCATCAATGGCTCCATTAGCCACCATCGATTTTTCCGAAAACCATGAATCAAAAGAAACGTTCATTCGTTCCAACGTTTCGCGATGATCGGCAACGGCGCGTTGCTCTCCCCATTCCATGACGTCTAAAGATGGATCAGCTGGCATTTCGTTGGCCCACTCGACGATGTAATCGCCGGCGTACCCACCTTCGGGCAACGGATCACCATTGCGGCGCGCCGCTAACGATGCAGCAAACAATTGCATTTGCGTTCCGCGATCATTCAGATAGTTCTCGCGGGAAACGTCATAACCACAATGCGACATGATGCGCGCCAGTGAGTCTCCATAGGCGGCTCCCCGACCATGACCGGCATGCAACGGACCGGTCGGATTGGCGCTGACAAATTCAATGAGAACGCGTTGACCATTGCCAATGTTGGAACGCCCAAAGTTTTCACCATCGGCAAGAACAGAAATCAAAACGTCGTGTAACCACGTGTCATGCAAGCGGAAGTTGATAAACCCCGGTCCCGCCAGTTCAACCGCCGAAACATGTTCCGGCAGATTGGCATTCAGAATTTCCGCAATTCGCCCCGCTAATTCGCGTGGGTTCCAACCGGAGGCTTTCCCGCAAACTAAGGCCACATTTGATGACCAATCGCCATGTTCGCGTCGAGCCGGACGTTCTAACCCGATGGAATCCGGCATCGGATCTACTTCAAGGGTTGAGAGCGCCGTTCGCAATGCAGAAACGAGTGTGTCGCGAATCACCAAGGAAACTCCGGTTTTGCTGGACAATTCAACCCTAGTGGCCCAGCACCGGCTGGCTTTACCTCTATTTCGGGTTCTAACGCGTAGCATCGTATGAATGAGCGAGTTCGACCCCCCGAAATCTGGCGCGGCATCCATGCTGGTGCGCGGTGGCGAACCAGTTCACGGCGAAATCCATGTGCGCGGTTCAAAGAACGCATTGCCAAAGGCAATGGTCGCCGCACTTCTCACTTCGGAAAAATGCCGTCTCACCAATATCTCGGCCATTACCGATCTTGGTGTCGTTGAAGAACTGATCACAATCACCGGCGGCGATGTTCACCACAGCAACGATCAAATTGAAATCACTGCTCACTCATTCACGGAACTTTCAGAGACCGATGTTGTGCGCCTTCATGCGGCAAGTCGTATTCCGGTCTTAACAACTGCAGTATCACTACACCGTTCGGGTCGCGCCATCATCGCGGCACCGGGTGGTTGTGAAATTGGTCCACGCCCCGTTGATTTCCATCTCAATGTGCTGCGCGCATTTGGTGCCCGCGATAGTCAATTCGAAAATCACATTGAACTGGTCGCCGATCGTTTACGCGGCGCCCGCGTGCGTTTGCCGTTTCCCAGTGTTGGCGCCACCGAGCAATTTCTTTTCGCTTCATCATTAGCGGAGGGAAATTCCGAACTCACCAACGCGGCTATTGAACCGGAAATTCTCGACTTAGTTGCGGTATTGCAAAAAATGGGCGCCATTATTTCGGTGGAACCGAACCGCACCATTCGCGTTACGGGTGTTGAGTCGTTACATGGTTTTGATCACCGTGTCATCGGTGATCGTCTCGAAGCCGCTTCGTGGGCGTCGTTAGCGTTGGCCACCGCCGGCGAAATCACCGTGCGCGGCGTTCAGCAACAACTGCTCTCGACTTTCCTCAACATGTTCCGCCGAGCCGGTGGCGACTTCACCATTGATGCCGATAGCGATGTGCTCACGTTCCATCGTGCCCGTCGCATGCTGCGCCCACTCGCGCTTGAAACCGATGTGCATCCTGGCTTTATGACCGACTGGCAATCACCATTTGTCACTGCGCTCACTCAAGCCGATGGCGTCAGCGTTGTCCACGAAACGGTGTATGAAGATCGCCTCGGTTACACCGATGCCTTGCGCTCATTAGGCGCGCAAATTCAAGTCTTTACTGAATGCCTTGGCCCGACACGTTGTCGATTTGGCGCCGCCAACCATCGTCATTCAGCCGTTGTTGTTGGTCCCACCAAATTGCACGGTGCTGAACTTTCCATTCCCGATTTACGCGCTGGCTTTTCTTATGTGATCGCGGCGGCCGCTGCGGAAGGTGAAAGTTTGTTACACGGCGTCGATCTACTCGATCGTGGCTATAGCGATTTCCGCGCCAAACTTTCTGCTGTTGGTATTGATCATCGGTAAACGTTTCACCCAACGATCATCCTGTTTGACTGGGATAGGGTGACGTTTTAGAGCCCTCGTAGCTCAGGGGATAGAGCATCGGCCTCCGGAGCCGTGTGCGCAGGTTCGATTCCTGCCGAGGGCGCTCACACAATGTGAAGACAAAAGAAAAAGGCCCAGCAGATGCTGGGCCCGTTTCTTATTCGCAACTCCGAGCGATTTTTATAAACCAAGTACTGACAACACCGAGGTTCGGAAAATGTCGTCCCAACCTTCTGAGTTCTTCGCTTTGCCTTCCAGTTCAAGCGTGTAGCGATCAATCATTTGCGCTTGCAGCCACTCCGCAAATGCATCGAGTTTGACCTTTTTGTTGATCCAACCTTTCGCTTGCGCGGTGCGCATTGCGTCTTCGATTTGTGCTGATGCGGCGCGGCGTAACTTCGCGACTGCCGCAGCTAAATCGGGGCGTCCGTACGTTGCGCCGATAACGCTTTCCATACGAGCCCGTAATTCCCGATCGTTATCTGATGTAGCACGATCGATTATTCCTTTAATTGCCGCTACAAATTCGGTCTTGCTATTGGCCTTCTTCAAAGGCGTAACAATTTGATTTGTCATCACCGCGATGTCGTCAACATAACGACGAACATGACAAGCCTTAATAAGTCCTTCACGCGATCCGAAGTGACGATAGAGAATCGGAATCTGCACTCCCGTGATCGAAACTACGTCTTGTACGCGAATCGGAACTTCGCCGGTGTCATTGATCATGCGAACAGTGACCGTCACCATTTCTTTCGCGACTCGATTGTCGGGAATGAAACTCGCAAGTACGTCGGAACCGAAATCATCGGATGTTTTAGCCATGTGATAAAGACTATTTACATTTGTAGGGAATGCGCTCAATTCCCGCCAGTCTTTACCGAGATTTAAGCAAGTTTAAATTTTTCCAACGTAAATTGAACGCAGTTCACTTTTCATTATTTTTCCTGCAGCGTTGGTTGGAAGGTTTTCAACGCGGAAAATTTCCTTGGGAACTTTGAAGCCCGCCAAGGATTGCCGCACAAATCCCTTTAAATCCTCATCCGATGCTGGTGATTGCAAAACAACGACAGCGCAGACTTTTTCGCCCCACTTCTCGTCGGGTAAGCCAATGACGGCCACTTGCGAAACGCTGGGATGGGCCATCAATGCGTTTTCAACTTCCAACGATGAAACGTTTTCGCCGCCGGTGATGATGATGTCTTTCGCTCGATCGACCACATAAAGAAGGCCATCTTCAATTCGCCCAATATCGCC
>CAYOHV010000177.1:0-3522 GCA_964403825.1 uncultured Bifidobacterium sp.
CCAAAGAGTGCAATCCACGTCGCTCGGGTGGGGAGCTGACGAACGGCCATCGTTAGTTCATCGTTGCTTTAGCAAAGGCGCGCATTTCGCGTTCGACATCGGGTCCTGAAGGGGTGAACAAGATTTCCTTCACGCCGTTGGCTTCGGCTTCGGCAACTTTGGCGGCAATTTCCTCGGCTTCACCGACCCATCCGGCGGTGGCTAATTCGTCAGCCGATGCCATATCGAGAACTTTTTGATCGCGACCAAAAACTTCGGTGACATGACCTTCATGCACAGCCAAATGACGTTCGCCTTCGGGACGCGCGGCATTGACATCGGCGACCCATTCTTCGCCGCCGGGCAGCGCGCTCATTAAATCGGGTACGGCTTCCCACATGCCGTGATAGCGAACGACGTACCACGGACCAAGTGCGGCGCGAGCACGTTCGGATGCGGGCGTTTCGCCTTTGTCCAAAACTGTTCCGCTCACCATTTGCACATGATGTCCGTAGTCGCCAGCGGCGCCCGCGACGTCGATTAATCCGTAACAAATCGAACGATCAATTAATTGCTTGGTGATTTCCATTCCTTTCGGACCCATAGCGGAAATAAGTAATGGGGTAGGAAGTGGACGAGGCGCAGCCAAGGTGGGACGATGCAACATCTGCACACGTTCACCATCAACGGTTGTGACTTCGCCATCAAGAAGCGCGCGTAACGATTCGATATAAGTAGTGAACGATGACCACGACAATGCTTTTTTGCCGAGCACCATGCGCGCCGTAAAGCCGGTGCCGAAACCGCAAAGCAATCGACCGGGCGCCATTCGTTCGATAGTGGCGATTGCCGATGCTGTTGTCATGACATGACGCAGATTGGGAACGAGCACTGCGGTTCCAACATCGAGCGATGTCGCGTTTATGACATTGGCGATATTGATCCAGATGTCTTCGTAAAGGGCAGCCGAGTCATACATCCACGCACGGCGATAACCGAGGTCCTCGGCCAGTTTGGCGTAATGAACTGCATCGGGGCCCGGCGTGATGCCAATAGAGATCTCCATGGCGTCATCTTTTCACCTTTATTAGGGCTGTCAATCGCAATTCATCGTTCAGCCGTCATTGTTTTCGACGTAATTAAATGAATTCCCAACTACATTGCGGCGTGAACTGGACTTGCGTGGAAACGGGAGCAATCACGATGGGTGACGCCAATCAACAACATTCGATCGAATCGTGGCAACGAGCGTTGGACGAGTTGGAGGTTCGTAACGTCATCATTCGTTTGGCGCAATATGCCGATGGGCTTGGCAGTTGCGAGCAGTACGCCGATCTGTTCACCGAAGATGCGGAATGGTTAATGCCTAACGCGCCGCGTTTTGGACGAGCCGACATTCTGGAAGGTTCAAAACAACGCCGGGCTGAAGGTGGAATCGGGCCCGGCTCTCATTCCCGTCATGTCGTTGCGGGAACGGCCGTTGAATTTCGTTCCACCGATGAAGTTTTTGCCGAGTCGTATTGGCAATATTTCGTCGAAACTAATGAAGTACCGCGCATCACATTGATGGGAACGTATAGGGACACGTTGGTGCGCACTGTCGACGGCTGGAAGATGAAGAAGCGCGAAATTTCGTTCGGGTAATTGGTTATTGGCGGGTTCGTACATAGGCCGATAGCGTGCAGGCCTTGTCGTAGGAGATCCCCCACATGTCCGAA
The DNA here is from genome assembly GCA_964403825.1 of uncultured Bifidobacterium sp. Taxonomy (GTDB): domain Bacteria; phylum Actinomycetota; class Acidimicrobiia; order Acidimicrobiales; family Acidimicrobilacustridaceae; genus Acidimicrobilacustris. The sequence goes on from CAYOHV010000177.1 coordinate 1,698, forward strand.
ACCACTGCCAACGCAATTGAAGTTGTCGATTTACATAAGACGTTCGGCAAATCCGTTAAAGCTCTCGATGGTGTGACGTTTTCCGTTCCCACCGGAACAGTTATTGGATTGCTCGGTCCGAATGGCGCCGGAAAAACCACCACCGTGCGCGTTTTAACCACCACGTTGATTCCCGATTCAGGTCACGCCATCGTCAACGGATTTGATGTGGTGAAGAAAGCCAATCGCGTTCGATCCAGTATCGGGCTTGCCGGTCAATACGCTGCCGTTGATGAAAATCTGACCGGCCGCGAAAACCTGCGCATGATCGGGCAGCTCTTCCAACTTTCTCGTAAAGATGCAAAGCGCGTCGCCGATGAATTGCTCGAGCATTTTCGACTTACCGAAGCTGCCGATCGTCCGGCCAAAACCTATTCGGGTGGTATGCGTCGCCGTTTAGATATCGCAGCGGCCCTAGTGCTGCGACCGCCAGTGTTGTTTCTCGACGAACCCACAACGGGACTTGATCCCACTTCTCGTAATGCGGTTTGGGAAATCGTGGAAGAACTCGTAAATAACGGCACCACCGTTTTGTTAACCACACAGTATTTGGAAGAGGCCGATCGCCTTGCCGACAACATCGTCGTAGTCGATAAAGGCAAAGTTATTGCGGAAGGTCCGCCGGCAAAGTTGAAAGCAAAACTCGGCGAAACCGTTTTGGATCTCACGTTTGCCGACCATGATGCGGCCCATCGGGCGGCGGCACTTTTCTCCGATTGGTCGGCCGCACCGATCATTGAAGGATCGGTGGTGGAAATTTCTATCGATGCCGGACCGTCGCAAGTTATGGACGCATTACGTCGCGTGGAAAGTGCCGGAATTGGCCTCACCAATATTTTGATGCGGGAACCATCACTTGATGATGTCTTCCTTTCGTTGACCGGCCATAAAGCCGAATTAGGAGATGACGAACAATGACATCGGTTTTACCTTCTCGCGCTGAACCAGTTCGTCGGTCGCCCTTTGTTCGTGTGTTCACCGATAGTTATGTCGTTTGTCAGCGCAATCTCATCGCTTACATCCGCATTCCGGAACAACTCTTTTTCTCCAGTGTGCAGCCGATCATGTTTGTGCTGCTGTTCCGCTATGTCTTTGGTGGCGCTATTCCCACGCCGGGTTTTTCGTACGTCAATTACTTGATGCCCGGAATTTTTGTTCAGACCGTGCTTTTCAGCGTCGTCTCTACCAGCGTGGGCTTGGCCGAAGATTTACAAAAAGGTTTGATTGAACGTTTCCGATCACTGCCTATGGCGCGCTCGGCGGTTCTTTTTGGTCGAACTGTGGCCGATACGGTCCGCAATGTATTCGTGATTCTGTTGATCACGGGCGTGGGGTATGCCGTTGGATTCCGCGTCACCACATCATTCGGCCGCTATCTCATTGCTTTTGTGTTGCTTCTGATTTTCGCGTTTTCAATCTCATGGGCATTTGCTTTCATCGGATTGAAGGCGCCTAACAGCGAAACGGCGCAATTGATGGCGTTTCCGATTTTGTTCCCGCTTACGTTTGCATCGACCGCGTTCGTACCCGCCGCCACGATGCCGAGTTGGCTGCGTTGGTTCGCCGAGCACCAACCGGTGAGTGTGTTGGTGAATGCCACGCGTGCATTGATGGTTGGGGGACCAAACCCGCAGACGGTGCATTGGGTGTCGTTAAGTCTTTTGTGGTCGGCGATATTCCTACTGATCTTCGTACCGATCGCAGTCGCTGCATACCGTCGAGCCGAGTAACAGCAAACACGCTAAAAATGTCGCCTATGGCAAAACCAATGGACGGCATACGCATT
>CAYOHV010000178.1:0-1632 GCA_964403825.1 uncultured Bifidobacterium sp.
CGATCCTGACGCGCCGGCACGATACGGGTTATGCCGCCATTGAGTTGATCACGGCGGTAGTTCGGATCGTCCATGGCCGAACGGTAGCCGGACCGCTTGACCTTGGCAGCAGGGCAGGCGAGCATGGGCTTATGCGCGCACAGGTAAATGGAATAGAAATCGAATACGAAACCATGGGCGATCCCGCCGATCCGCCGTTATTGATGGTGCATGGTTTGGGCTGTCAGTTGAACTGGACGCCATCAGGTTTCTTGCATGGCCTTGTTGACCGCGGCTTCTACGTCATTGTTTATGACAATCGCGATGTTGGTCTTTCCACCAAGATTCCAACGAACGGCGATCCGACCGAACAAATCGGCATGTACTTAGAAGGCAAACCGATCGAGGCGGCCTATCAGATTGCCGATATGGCGGCAGATGGTTGGGGACTTCTCGATGCTTTAGGTATCGAGCGCGCTCATATCGTGGGTGCGTCGATGGGCGGCATGATCGTGCAGCAAATGGCGATCGCCAATCCCGATCGCACGATTTCTTTAACTTCGATTATGTCGACCACCGGTAGTCCTGACGTTGGACAACCAACGGCGGAAGCAATGGGCGTTTTGTTGGAACCGGCCGCGCAAGAACGTGAGGCGTATATCGAACAAGCCGTCCGAGCATCTGCGGTTTTAGCCGGTCCAGTTCACTTCGAACCCGAATGGATTCGCGAACGCGCAGCCATGGCATTTGATCGATCGTTTTATCCGCAAGGTGTTGCCAATCAATTGTTGGCGATTGTTTCTTCTCCGCCGCGTGATGAACATTTGGCCGAGTTGGATTTACCGGCCTTAGTTATTCATGGCGATATTGATCCGCTGGTAACGATTTCGGGTGGCGAGCGCACAGCCGAATGTTTACAACGAAGCGAATTTTTAGTTCTGGAAGATATGGGTCATGACCTTCCCAAGTTCTATTGGTCAACCATGATTGAGAACATCACGTCTTTAGCTGTTCGTTCTCGTCTGTAAACCACCGCATTACGCAGAAAGGAAAGTTCATGGGACCGCTCACTGGTGTGCGCGTTGTTGAAATCGCGGGTATTGGACCAGGTCCATTCGCCGCCATGATGTTGGCCGATATGGGTGCTGATGTCATTCGTGTTGATCGTTCATCGGCGGTTTATGGTGGCGATCCGTCAACACCGCCGGCCGACGTTATGAATCGTGGACGTCGCTCTATTGCCGTTGATTTAAAAAATCCGGCGGGTGTCGAAACTGTTTTGCAGTTAGTTGAAAATGCGGATGCGTTAATTGAAGGTTTTCGTCCCGGGGTAACGGAACGTTTGGGTATCGGCCCCGATGCATGTTTGGCCCGCAATCCCAAATTGATTTATGGACGTATGACAGGTTGGGGACAGTTCGGACCGATGGCGCCAATGGCCGGTCACGATATGAATTACATCGCCATTGGCGGTGCGCTGGGAGCGATCGGTCGTCCCAATGAAAAGCCGCAACCGCCACTTAATTTGATTGGCGATTTCGGCGGCGGCGGAATGCTGTTGGCTTTTGGTATTGCCTGCGGAATTATCGAAGCGCGCACTTCCGGTAAAGGTCAGGTTGTTGATGCGGCCATGACCGACGGAACAGCGGTGCT
>CAYOHV010000178.1:1732-3509 GCA_964403825.1 uncultured Bifidobacterium sp.
GATCAATGCGCGAAATTGCGCGAGGTTGGCGCAATCGCGTGACGTCTCTAGGCTCAAAGCAATGACAACTCTCGTATGTTTCCACGCGCATCCCGATGATGAAGCAATTGCCACTGGTGGCACGATGACATTGGCGGCGCAAAATGGCCATCAAGTGGTGTTGGTCGTGGCCACGCGCGGCGAACAAGGCGAACCGCAGCCGGGTGTTTTAGAACCCGGTGAAGAACTTTGGACTCGTCGTGTTCAAGAAACGCATCAAGCGGCCGAAATTATGGGCCTGCATCGAGTTGAATTTTTGGGTTACGAAGACTCGGGCATGATGGGTGAGCCCACCAACGAAAACCCGGCATGTTTTTGGCAGGCCGATGTTGAACAAGCGGCGCAGCGCTTAGCGACCATCCTCACCGAAGTTTCGGCCGATGTTTTAACTATTTACGATTCGCATGGCGGTTACGGGCATCCGGATCACATTCAGGTGCATCGAGTGGGAAAGCGTGCGGCGGAAATTGCCGGCGTGGAAAACGTTTATCAATCCACGATGAACCGCGATCAAATGTTGCGACAGATGTCTCGGCGCAAAGAACTCTTCGAAGAATTTGCCGAGGAGTTTGAAGAGGAAATTGAAGGCGAATTGGCGGAACAAGTTGAACGACGCCGTCAGGCCGCCGAAGCAGGAACGTTCGGTTCGCCGGAAGCGGTCATTACGCATGCGATAAATGTTCGTTCCGCCATTAGTGAAAAGCGCGCCGCAATGGCAGCTCATCGCAGCCAAATCGGTCCCGATTCGTTCTTTTTCAAAATGCCCGAAGAGGTGTTTACCGAAACATTTGGCACGGAGTGGTTTATCGATCTGCATTCCACTCGCGCGGAGTCCGACCCATTTGGTGACTCAATAGTTCCCTCATAAACGAGGGTTTTTAATCGCCGAAATTTATGGTTTCGATTCCGGCCAGTGGTCCGGCGCCGCGGAAAACATGACGTTGTTCGTCGGAACGTACGACGAGGGCCGAACCGGAAAACTCTTGTTGAGTGAGTAAGTCGGTCATTCTGATCTGACAGGGTGCGAGTTCAAACGCGGCGCCGGGAACCGATATGGCCACACATTCCCAATCTTCTTCTTTAATTTCCTCGCGCCGAACAACAACGAGATCTGCGCTCATCAAGATCATCTCATCGCCATTCACCCATACTGATTCGAGGGTGAAGTTCACCGCCTGCACTAGTTGGCGCCCGTAGTGGTCAAAATTTCGACACCGTTTTCGGTAACCAGCACCGTATGTTCGAACTGGGCAGTGCGACTGCCATCGGCAGTGACGGCGGTCCAGTCATCATCCCAAATACGGTGCTGGCCCGTGCCAATTGAAATCATTGGTTCGATAGTGAAGATCATTCCGGGCTCCATAAGGGTGGTGAAACGCGGCTCGAAGTAATGCGGTATTTGTAAGTCAGTATGAAATTGCTCACCAATTCCGTGTCCCACGAAGGCGCGCACAACTTCATAACCATGGGCATTGGCATGTGTTTCGATGGCTTTTCCGATATCGCTAAATGGTCGACTGGGTTGTACGGCGGCAATTCCAAGATCGAGGCATTGCTTCGTAACTTCGACTAATCGTTTCGACGCTTCATCAACTTGACCAACGAAATAGGTGGCATTGGTGTCACCGTGAACTCCGTTGATGTAAATGGTGACATCAAGATTCACAATGTCGCCGTCGACTAAGGCGCGGTCGTCGGGAATTCCGTGACAAATAACTTCGTTGACCGAAGTGCAAAG
>CAYOHV010000179.1:0-3476 GCA_964403825.1 uncultured Bifidobacterium sp.
ACCGCTCTTGCCCACTATGTGAAGCAACCTGCGGATTAGAACTCACGCTGCGTGATGACGCAGTCGTGCGCATTCGCGGCGATAAACAAAACACGTTTTCGCAAGGTTTCATTTGCCCAAAGGGTTCGGCCTTACACCGCTTACACGACGACACCGACCGCCTGCGGGTTCCGTTAATCCGCACCGGAGACGATCCCGCCACTTCAACGTGGCGCGAGGTTTCGTGGGATGAAGCATTTGATTACATCCAAGATCGGATGGGCGACATCATCGCCACTCATGGCCGCGATGCCATTGGCGTGTACATGGGCAATCCTTCAATTCATTCATTGGGCCCCACCATCTTTAATGGCCCACTCATTCGTGCGATCGGTTCAACCAATGTGTTTTCAGCATCAACGGTTGACCAGATGCCGAAACATGTTTCTAGCGGTTTTCTTTTTGGTAATCCACTGGCTATTCCGGTTCCAGATTTAGATCACACCAATTACTTATTGATGCTGGGCGCAAACCCCTATGAATCAAACGGAAGTTTGTGCACGGCCCCAGATTTCAGTGGCCGCATGGAACGCATTCAACAACGTGGCGGAAAGATTGTGACGGTTGATCCTCGCAATACAAAAACCGCGCAACATTCAGATGAATGGCTTCCTATTCGCCCAGGAACCGATGCCTACTTCCTTCTCGCTTTATTGCATGTCGTGTTACGTGATGGCCTCGGTCGCACAACGCATATTCATTCGACCCTTTCCGGTCTCGATGAAGTGAAAGCAGCGGTGCAACCATTCACCCCAACAATGGCCGCCGCCGTTTGCGGAATTGATGCCAACACGATTGAACGCATCGCCAATGAATTCGCCGCCAGCGACACCGCCGTGGCCTATGGCCGTATAGGCACTCATACCGTGCGCTTCGGCACACTCGCCTCATGGGCGGTTGATGCTCTCAATATCGTCACTGGCAATCTCGATACCACTGGTGGTGCGATGTTTCCGCTGGCGGCACATGAATCGGGACGGGGTTCAGGCAAAGGACGCGGCTTCACTATTGGACGACGCACCAGTCGCGTGAAGGGATATCCGGAAGTGCGCGGAGAATTTCCCGTCGCCACTCTTGCCGATGAAATCCTGCAACCTGGTGAAGGACAAATTCGCGCATTCCTCACCGTGGCCGGCAACCCAATCTTGTCGACACCTCATTCAGAACAATTACAAAAAGCCTTTGCTGGTCTTGACTTCATGGTGAGTGTTGATCCGTACTTAAACGAAACCACTCGTTATGCCGATGTGATTTTGCCGCCTCCTTCGGCGTTAGAACGCAGCGACTACCACATGGCGTTTTTCTCTTTAGCCGTGCGTAATTACGCCGAATGGTCGCCGGCGTTGTTCCCTGCCAGCGGCCCACAAGAACACGAAATTCTTTGTCGCTTAGCGATGATTTTTTCTGGCGAATCTCATGAACGTCACCAAGAGTTCGCCGACCTTTTGTTACATGGCGCAATACAAGCAGCGATCGGTGCGCCTGATTCGCCTCTGGCACAATCCAGCCTCGATGAAATCTTGCATATCTTGCAAAGCAATCCCGATCGCAACACGGTCGATCACATCATTGATGTGATGATCCGTACCGGTGCGTATGGCGATTGGTTTGGAGCCAAGCCCGACGGTCTTTCGCTCGATGTTTTAGAAGCCAATCCTCATGGTGTTGATTTAGGCGCCCTTCAACCTCGTTTACCCAAAGCGTTACGCACTCAATCCGGCACCATCGAGTTATTCAACGATCACCTAAAAGCCGATTGCGCGGCATTGCAACAAGCAACCGATGAATTTCTTTCTCATGATTTGGTATTAATCGGTCGGCGTCATTTGCGATCGAATAATTCATGGATGCACAACATCAACGTGCTCACCAAGGGTCAATTCCGATGCACCTTGCAAATGCATCCTGACGATGCCCAAGCAAACGGCGTCGATAACACTTCATTTGTTGAGGTGACATCGCGAGTTGGTTCAGTGGTGGCGGAACTTGAAATCACCGATGAAGTCACGCGTGGCGTCGTCAGCCTGCCGCATGGTTGGGGTCACGACCTGTCGGGAACACGACTTGCGAACGCGCAACAACGACCCGGTGTGAATTCAAATGTGTTGACCGATCCCGAATTGATCGATCCACTTTCTGGTAACGCCGTGCTTAACGGCATTCCGGTAACGGTGCGGCCGGCAACTCAGCCGGCGTAACCGTCGATGATGCCCGTCAATCCAGTGGGTTGATGCGGACCAAAGGCGAGTTGTTCTAGAACGCCAATGCCCTCACGATTTCCCATTTTCACTTTGCACAGCGTCTGAATGTGAATACAGGACGGATCTTGCGGATTGAATTCGCTCAACGGAATTGATTCTCCGCCAACTTCGAGATGGCCGTGAATCGAACCATGCGACCAATGCGGGTGCATATAGCCAATGCCCCGCATGCGGAAGGTATAAAGCCGCTCAAATTCGACTCGATTTACTTCACCGTTATGGCGAGTGAACTCAAGCGCTGCGGTATCCATTTCGCGGCGACCTTTTTGCCATTTGATGTCGTAGACAATGTTGCCGACTTCTTCTGGTTCCGGAACGCTTTCGCCCCAAGTTGGTGCCGACGGTGAATCTAAAACGGGAACAACTAAGGCCGATTCCATCCAACGCGTTCCATCTTCACGTTCGAACATCGCTAAGTGCGTGCACATATCGTCGAAATGCAACGGCGCCCACAACCAAAATACTTGCGTTAATCCGGGCGGGAAATTTGTAGGCGCTTGCACACCGACGCCACGCACACCCCATGATCGATCGCGCACGCCATAGGTTGAATCTGCTTTCACTTCAACAACACGATCGCCAACGGTGACTGTGCCTTCCCATGTACCCCACTGCGTAAGACGGGTGTAATCCATGATCTTTACGTTGTTACGCACGATCGTTTGTTTTGGTTCTTCAATTGCCGCGGTGCGCGCACGGAAAACTAAATCGCAACTGAGACCATGTTCATTTTTATCGACTTTGAAACGAATAGTGCGCAGCGGTTCCTCAACCGTTAAATGGAAAGGACCAATTTCAGTTTCGCGACCAAGCGGCATCATGCCGGATGCGAAAACCGAATGCTCAACATCATCGATAACGAATGAGAACGCGGCGTCGATCACGCCACGAGTTGGATAGTGGCCCATGGCGCCACCGATCATGAATGAACCGTCGGTAGCGAAACCATTAAAGAAATAGCGGTCGTAATGATTTGGATCGGCACTCACAGGCTGTGCGATTGGATCGCCTGTCTGATGGATCGGAAAATCATCGAATGGCGTAATCACCACAAGCCCCCTTTAAGCACCGCAACAGTTGCGAACTGTTGCAGGAGTGGACCCGACTGGACTCGAACCAGCGACCTCTTCCGTGTCGAGGAAGCGCTCTAGCCAACTGAGCTACGGGTCCCTGCAG
>CAYOHV010000180.1:0-1332 GCA_964403825.1 uncultured Bifidobacterium sp.
GTTGAACAATTAGTTATCGAAGAAGAGTTTGCTAACGCCGGCATGAAGCGTCCGTCGTATGCCATTACCGGCTGGGTCATTCTCACGCTCACGCAATATGCCACTGACGATCAAGTTGCCCGTTGGGTTATGCCCGCGCTTAATCAAGAAGTTATTTGGTGTCAGTTGTTCTCTGAACCAGATGCTGGTTCCGATGCGGCCGGTGTGAAAACGAAGGCCACGCGCGTTGATGGCGGTTGGTTGTTGAACGGTCAAAAAGTTTGGACAACTGGCGCACATTTGGCGTCATTCGGTCTTATCACCGTGCGTACCAATCCTGATGTGCCTAAGCATCAAGGCATCACCACCATGGTTGTTGACATGCATGCTGAAGGAGTTGAAATTCGCCCCTTACGCATGGTGAACGGCGGTGCGGAATTCAACGAAGTGTTCTTCAATGATGTCTTTGTTCCCGATGATGATGTTGTTGGCCCCATTGATGGTGGTTGGACAGTTGCCCGCGGCACGTTGGGTAACGAAAGCGTTTCCATTGGTAGCGGCGACGGCGCAATGGTTATTCCCGCCGAAACGTTCTTAGCGCCGTTCGATGCCAATCCTGATCGTCTTAATGGTGGCGCCAGTCGTATTGGTCGCGCCATTGCGCGCACGTTGGCGGCTGAAACATTGAATGTTCGTTCTGCACAACGCGCCGTTGCTGGTGGTGAACCTGGTCCCGAAGGTGCCGTTACTAAGTTGCTGCTTTCGGAGAACGCGCAAGAAGCCGCCGCCATTCATTTTGAATTAGGTGGACGTGAAAGCGCGTACCTCGATGGTGCCGGTGCATTCGGTGGAACTTTGCAACTAATGCATCGCGCATTAGCGATTGCCGGCGGAACATCGGAAATTAAACGCAACCAAATTGGTGAGCGGATTCTCGGTCTGCCCCGCGATCCAATGCTGAAGTAAACGCAAAAAAGTTTTGGCCGTAAAAGCAACGTCGGCGGCGAACTGAACCACCCCAGCTCGCCGCCGACATCCGGAACCTTCGCTCGGCGGAGTTGCGAAGGGCACCGGTGACGCCGTCAGCTCGGGCGGGCTTTCGGCGTCAGATTTGTTGCTGGCGAAATGATAGTAAATTTTTTAGCAATTGCAAAAGGTCTCAAGCAGAAATGCCGACTGAACCTTGATGATGGAAGTTCCAGTGCCCGGAGTGGGATTTGAACCCACAAGGACCTAAGTCCCGGGGGGTTTAAGCCCCCTGCGTCTGCCAATTCCGCCATCCGGGCTGGAACGCTTTAAAAGTAGTAGGCGGAAACACAAAATGCGAAGACGGCCGAATTAAGAGGCCAAAGG
>CAYOHV010000180.1:1432-3457 GCA_964403825.1 uncultured Bifidobacterium sp.
TTGCGAGGCACAAAGAGAGTATGCCGAGCACCTATGACACTGTCCTAGTTCCCACTTACGATGACGATATGGCTGAAGCACTCACTCCCGCGCAACAACAAGTGCTCGCCGTTCTCGGTGCCAATGCCTCCGATCGGCCGCAGTTCCCCACCGATCTGGCCCAGCAACTCCGTGATGTCATCGAGTCCACATTGGCGCCTATTCAAAACGAACTTTCGGCCGACAACCCCATGTTTCTTTCGAAACATGATTTGGCCATGATCCATGCTTGTGAGGCCCGGGCGTTATTCGAAAAAAACGCCGATTTCGAATGGACTCCCGCAATTGCGAAAGGTTCAGTGGCTCATAAAGCAATCGAACTTTCCATGCATTGGCCCGGCGATACTTCCCCACTCGAATTAGTCGATATTGCAATCGAGCGTTTACGCCAAACCGAAAAATCACTTGGTCTCTGGCTCGATAGTTGTTCCGATTTAGAACTAGCCGAAGTGCGGGCATTAGCCAACGAACGTGTCGTTACTTTCAGCGAATGTTTTCCGCCCCTTAAAAAACAATGGCGTCCTGCCACTGAAGCTCGTCTGCGCACCGAATTACTCAATGGCAAAATTATTTTGAGTGGCCGCACCGATATTTCGCTGGGAAAAGCCAATGGCCAAACTGCCGGCAAAGTCATTATCGATCTCAAAACCGGTCGTCCCTCAACAACTCATCTCGATGATCTTCGTTTTTATGCCCTTATCGAAACGCTACGTCTAGGCGTTCCGCCGCGGCGAGTGGCTTCTTACTATTTAGATTCCGCGCTCCCTCAAGCCGAAGATGTCACCGTCGATGTTCTCTTCGCCGCCGCGCACCGCACCGCCGATGGCATCATAAAAATTCATCAACTAACTATCGGCGAGCGCGCCCCCACGGTTAAACCAAGTTACGGATGCACTTGGTGCCAACTCGTAGATGAATGCGCGGCGGGTCAGCAATTTTTGGGCACTCAACAAGACGAAAATCCTTTTAGTAGCGAAGAAGATTCCGCCACGGCAACCGCCGACACGTTTTAAATTGGATCGATTGCTGCTTCGGTTGCTTCTGCTTCAGCAATAGCAATTTCGGCTTCTTCTTCGGTGACTGCGGAGAATTCGCCTCGGGTGAGATCGTTCATTGCTTCAAATCGACCGAGCGATCGCAACACACCGAACACGATCAACATGATCACGCCCGCACCGGCAACCGTCCATTGCACGCCGATGACGTCAACTAACCAGCCTTGTAACAGCGAACCTAACGGAACTGCAGCCGTGAGTACCACAACATAAAGCGCTAACACTTTGCCGCGCATTGATTCACTTACTTGCAATTGCACAGTGGTGTTGAGCGTGGAGGAAATTCCGAGATAACCCGCACCGGCCACTAACAACGCAATAGCGCCCGTTAAAACAATCGGCGATGCGCCCACACCAATGAGCGCCAGCCCATAACCCACCATGGCAATGGTCAGCATCACACTGCGATTCGTACGCGAACCGCGACCGGCCACAAAAGGAGCCACAGCAATAGCGCCAAAACCTAAACAACCGGCGAGCAAACCATAAGCACTGCCGCCAACATCCCAAACTCGCTCGGTAAACACAACAATCAAATTGAAAAGTGGTCCGCCGAGAAAACCTAAGAAGAACACCACAATTAAACAAACGGCAATTCCTGGTTCGGCAAAGGCATAACGACAAGCATCCACCATGTCGGCAATGGGCGTTGCTTTACCAGGAGGTGGCGGCGGCGGTTTGCGATGAGTGCGAATAAGCAAAAGCGTGAACACCAACACCACGAATGTCATGCCGTTGAGAAAAAACAACCAACCTTCACCCAGCGGCACCAATAACAAACCACCTAACGAGGGACCAAAGGCGCGCGCAGCGTTGAATTGCGCAGAGTTCAAAGTGATGGCGTTGAGTAAATGTTCACGGGGAACCATCTCGGTAACAAACGCTTGCCAAGTTGCCACCGTTAAACCGGCCACAAATGAATTAGCGGCTA
>CAYOHV010000181.1:0-3456 GCA_964403825.1 uncultured Bifidobacterium sp.
GCGAAGGCGAAAAAGATGAAGCGCCCATGCTTTATAACGGTGAGCGCATCGGCGACGGTTCGCCACCCGAAGTCGATATCGCCGTTGATCCCATTGATGGAACAACGCTCACATCGAAAGGGCGCGGCAATGCGTTAGCCGTTATCGCCCTTTCGCAAAAAGGAACAATGTTCGATCCCGGTCCGTGCGTCTACATGGAGAAGTTGGCGGTTGGTCCGGATCTCGCTGGTTTGTGCAGCCTCGACAAATCGCCAACTGAAAATTTGCAGATCGTGGCCAAGACAAAACGAATTGATATTCGCGATGTCACTGCCGTTGTTCTTGATCGTGATCGTCATGACGATTTAGTAGCCGAGATCCGCGCTGCGGGCGCGCGTATTCGCCTTATTCCTGATGGCGATGTAGCCGGAGCCATTTCAACCGCTTGGCCCGATTCCGGCGCCGACATCATGTTTGGTATTGGCGGAACTCCTGAAGGCGTTATTGCCGCTGCGGCATTAAAGGGAATGGGTGGCGAATTACAAGGCCGCTTATGGCCCCGTGATGACGCCGAACGTAAAGCCGCGCAAGATGCCGGCTACGACGTTGATCGTTTGCTGTACACCGACGATTTAGTGTCGAGTGATGACTGCTATTTCGCCGCTACCGGAATTACCGATGGCGAACTTTTGCGCGGTGTGCACGTGAGCGCCGGAGTGGTAACGACGCAATCGTTAGTTATCCGTTCCAAGACAGGAACGGTCCGCTTTATGAATGCTCGGCACCGACAGGACTAAGTCGGTTTTCATCGGCTTCAAAATTTGAATATTTCACTTGTTTTGACGGCACTTTTAAGTCGTACACAATGCCGACCCACGACAGCATTTTCAGTACGTAATAAGTAACGTCAATCTCCCACCAGAAAAACCCGTTGCGGGCTGATGCTTGGTAGTAGTGGTGATTGTTATGCCAACCCTCACCCAAAGTTGTTATGGCAATGAAGAGATTGTTGCGCGACGTATCTTCAGTTTTATAACGACGCCGACCAATGACATGCGCAACGGAATTAACTAAGAACGTGTTATGCCACAGCACAACGGTGGAAGCGAAAAATCCGAAAAATAATCCGGACCAGCCACCAATGAGGAAACAGGCAAGGCCCGTAGCCCAAGCAAATGCACCATTCCATTTATCGATGAAGCGCAATTCGGGATATTTGGCGAAATCTTTAATGCGATCAAAAGGAATCTCCGAATACTTATCGCAAAGAATCCAACCGAGATGACTCCACCAAAAACCTTTTTTCGGTGAATGAACATCAAGTTCGGTATCGCTTTCGCGGTGATGTAAACGATGATGTCCCGCCCACCACAGCGGACCTTTTTGCACACAAGTTGCGCCGCCAACGGCTAATACAAATTGAAACCAACGCGACGTTTTGTAAGCACGATGCGCAAAGTAACGGTGATAACCCGCAGTGATAAACCAGGTGCGACCTACAACTAACACCACAAACATGATCAACGCTTTAGGTGTGATACCAAAAACCAAAGTGCCGACAACGGCCAGCACATGCACTAACCAAAACGGCACCGAACTCATGCGATTGATTTTTTCGTCAGGCCCCCGTTGAAATTTCGACTCGGTAGGAACACTCAGTTCTGGAGGTTGACTCGCAGATAGGGAAGTCACAAAAGGCCTTTCGTTACGTGCGCCGAGCGTACCCTACCGACCGGTCGGTAGGGCTTCACCAAAGGCCTAATTCAGCGATTTTCTGGCATATTCGGTGACCGTCGCTTTCGCCGTTTCCACGATTGACTAGGGGTGTGACGCAATGGTCTGAACAGCGGCCTTCTACCGATCCGCCGGAACCTCCCAAACTGCTCACAAATCGGCGCGCTCCCCGACGAGCATTTTTGAAATGGGCGGGATTAGCGGCTGTGGGTGCCGGTGCCACTGTTATCGGTGCACGCGCCATTGGCAACCGTTTGCCATCCCAAGCAACAAACGCGGCGCGCAGTCGCGTGGTGTTACCGCCGGCAGCAACGGCGGCTCCGGTTCCTTCGTCATTGCCGGTTGCGAACATCACGCCGTTAATTACGCCGACAGAAAAATTCTTTCGCATCGATACCGCCAGTCTCACACCGCAGGTTGATGTTGACACATGGAAGTTACGTATTGGCGGCCGCGTCGCAACACCAACTGAGTTTTCATTTGCTGAACTTCTTGCGTTACCGCAAGTTTCTTTACCGATCACATTGGCTTGTGTTTCAAACCCAGTTGGCGGTGACTTAATCGGAACCGCGGTGTGGCAAGGCATCGAATTGAAAGACATTTTGGCCAATGTCGGAATTGAGCCCGGCGCCGATCAATTAGTGGCTACTTCCGTTGATGGATTTACCGCGGGTTTCCCAACATCGGCTGTTTTTGATGGACGTAAAGCACTTTTGGCCGTCGGCATGAATGGTGAACCACTTCCCGTTGCCAATGGTTTTCCGGCGCGCTTAATCGTTGAAGGACTTTTTGGTTATGTCTCGGCAACAAAATGGTTGTCGTCACTCGATTTACGCACATGGGATGAGTTCAACGCCTACTGGATCAAATTGGGCTGGTCGAAAGAAGGTCCCGTTCTTCCATCGGCCAGAATCGATGTTCCAAAAGTGGGAGAAAAACCGGCGAGCGGCCCCGTAACTGTGGCCGGCGTGGCTTGGGCTCCACGTTCCGGAGTTTCGGCAGTCGAATTACAGGTTGATGAAGGTGAATGGCAACGTTGCGAACTTGGTCCTGCCGTAACGGGATCCACTTGGCGTCAATGGACCTTCGCTTGGAATCCCCAGCCGGGCAATTACCGACTGCGCGCCCGTTGTGTAAACGGTGACGGCGAAGTACAAACAGGTCAACCAACCGTAAACCCCGATGCCGGCAATACCGGTTGGCATACGCGCAAAATAACGATCTCTTAAAGCGTTTATTCGTTGGCGGCGCGCTGCAAGCGATCACGCACTGCTTGGCCAATTCCGTCTTCAGGCGGTGGAATACAAACAACGATGTCGATCCCTAAACGATCAACTAAACGCAATCGGTCATATAAAACATTGGCGTAATGATCCGCATCACCGGCTGGCTCTAATTCAACAATGTCGATGAATTGTGCTTGGTCAAGCACGGAAGATTGATGCGGGGCGAGAACAGCAATTTTTTGCGTCGGATTTTCCGCCAGCACCGTTAGCAAAGCATTTTCTAACAATTCGTTTGATGTGAGCACCACGCGTGCCGATGGTGAATAATGCGAAGCCAACATGCCCGGAGCTTTGGCGTTTGTTTCAAGATGAGGAACCTGCACAAGAGGGGCACTACCTAACACTTCGGTGAGTTGTTCGATCGTGACTGCACCCATTCGTAAGACAGTTGGTTGGTCGGTCGTTAAATCGACAATGGTTGATTCAACGCCAACCGTGCATGCTCCCCCGTCCAATA
>CAYOHV010000182.1:0-3454 GCA_964403825.1 uncultured Bifidobacterium sp.
TGCAATACCAAGCCGTGCGCTATGAAAACCATATGGAAAACGTGCTGGCCGCTGCCGATTTACTTATCAGCCGCGCCGGTGGTTCGACGGTTGCCGAAGTAGCGCAAGTGGGAATTGCCAGTATTTTGATCCCGCTTCCTAATGCTCCTCGTGATCATCAAACCGCCAATGCACAAGCGTTAGTTGCCGTTGGCGCGGCACGTTGTTTGGCTGATCAAGATTTAAACGGTGAACGTTTGGTCAATGAACTACAAACGTTGCTTGAACAAGATGGTCAATTGGAACGAATGGCGCAAGCGGCGAAAAGTTTGGCCGTGGATGATCCAGCCGCCCGAGTTGCTGATGTAATCGACGAAGTAGTCGACGAGGTGTCGCGTGGAAAGTCTTGATCTTTCGGCACCGCGTCGTTTACATATCATCGGCGTAGGTGGGCCGGGTATGTCGGCATTGGCAATTGCGTTGGCTGAAATGGGTAACCACGTATCGGGTGTTGATGTACGTGAGTCACCGGCATTAGACGCGGTGCGTAATGCCGGCGTCAATGTGTTGCTTGGTCATCGACGCGAAAATCTTGACGGTGACATTGATGCCGTCATTCGATCAACGGCAATTGCGCTCGATCACCAGGAAGTGGAATGGGCCCGTCAAAGCGGCATTCCCGTCGTTGATCGCGGTCCGGTATTGGCGGGCATGGCTGAAAAAGCCACCACTATTTCCGTAACTGGAACGCACGGGAAAACAACTACATCAGCAATGTTGGCGGCCATTTTGCGTTTCGCCGGTCAAGATCCTTCGTATGTGATCGGCGGGATCGTTGATGAACTTGGTGGCAACGCTCATTGGGGACAGGGCAAAGTTTTTGTTTTGGAGTCCGACGAAAGCGATGCCTCTGGTTTTGCTTGCACACCTTTTGGTGTGATCGTGACCAATGTTGAACCAGATCATTTGGAATTCCATGGTTCGTTACAAAATCTGCAATCCGCCTATTTGCGTTTTGTTGAAAAAGCAACCGGGCCGCGATTGTTTTGCGCTGATGATGAATTTCTAGCCGCCAATATTTCTTTGGCTACTGATTCATATGGGTTTAGTGACAAGGCGAGTGTGCAACTACGTCATTTCACGCCCAGTGCTGTGGGAACTTCTTTCGAACTTTGGCGCAACAACGAACAACTTGCTTCCATTTCGTTGCCGATGCCCGGTCGCCATAACGCTTTAAACGCCGCCGCCGCGTTTCTAATGGCGATCTCGCGAGGTGTAACGCGCGCTGATGCTGAAAACGCATTGGCTCAATTTGGGGGAGTGCAACGTCGTTTCCAGAAAGTGGCCGAGGTTAACGATGTTGTCATCGTTGATGATTTCGCTCACTTATGTCGGGAAATTCAAGTCACAATCCAAGCAGCTCAACTAGGCAACTACCGGCGCATCGTTACTGTGTTCCAACCGCATCGCTATTCGCGCACCGAAACTTTGCATGCGGAATTTGCTTCGGCCTTTGTTGGCTCTGATTTGTTAGTACTCACCGATGTTTATGCCGCTGGTGAAGAACCACGACCAGGCGTTGATGGCCGACTTATTTTCAATGATGTGCAAACGGCCCATCCGGAACAAGAAGTTCTGTATCACTCCGACCGCGCATCGCTGGCCCAAGTTGTTAGTGAACTCATCCAACCGGGCGATATATGTCTCACTATTGGTGCCGGTGACATCTCCGATTTAGGCCAAGAAATTGCTGAAATTTTGGCGGCCCGCCCATGAACGATTCATCCTTTTCACCCGAAGATGCTGCCGATATCGCGGCACAGTTGCGCGACTGCGCCACCGTAAACGCGCCTTGCGGTGCATTAACGACCTATCGCGTGGGCGGCACGGCGTCAGTGTTAGTGAAGGCCACAAGTGTGGACGAACTTCGTCGCGTGGCCGCGGTGATAAGCGCAACCAATGTTCCCGTTGTTGTCATTGGTCGCGGTTCAAATCTTTTGGTGGCCGATGAAGGTTTTGCCGGAGTCGTCGTCATGCTTGATGGCGAATTTGATGAACTCCAATTTTCTGACGATGTTGTTGTCGCCGGCGGCGGAGCGTTATTGCCAGTTGTGGCGCGCAAAACCGCGGCCGCCGGTTTACGTGGTTTTGAATGGGCGGTAGGAGTGCCCGGCACAATTGGCGGTGGTGTACGAATGAACGCCGGCGGACATGGATCCGATATGGCTGCGTCCGTACAAAGCGCGCGCATCATCGATTTACGTTCCGGCGATGAAAGCGATTGGTCGTTAGAACAATTGCAATTGGGTTTCCGTCGTTCAGCGGTGAAATCTTTTCAGATCGTCATTTCCACTCGCTTACAACTTGCTCACGGAAGCAGTGCCGAGGCGGAAAACGAAATCGCCAAAATTGTGCGCTGGCGACGACAGCATCAACCCGGTGGTGCCAATGCCGGATCGGTATTTCGGAATCCGTTACCCGATTCATCCGGCCGCATACTCGATGAAGCCGGCGTAAAAGGATTACGCGTTGGCTCGGCGCAGATATCGGAAAAGCATGCGAACTTCATTGTCGTAGACGATGGAGGAAAGGCCAACGATGTGGCCGAACTCATGATTGCGGCCCGAAAAATCGTCTTCGAAAAACTCGGTATCGATCTGCACGCGGAAACTCATTTCCTTGGCTTCACCGCAAAAGTAGCGGCGGCCGCCGGAGCATTACGGGTTGAAGAGTTATGAGCACAAAAACTGCTCCGATTAATCCTCGTATTGCTGAGCGCCGTTCGAAAGTGCGCGAAGAACAAATGCGCAAACGACGTCGTTTGTTTTTAGTTGTCGTTATTTTGATTGCTTTTTTGGCCTTTGCGTTTTATCTCACGCGCACACCAATTCTTGATGTTGACACCATCGAAATAAATGGCGCCACCACATTGACTACCGAGGAAATCTATGAGGCTTCACAAATTCGGTATGGCGAACCTCTTGTTTCGGTGAACACTGGCGACGCGGCGGCGAATATTCGCAAGATTCCGGTTATCGATACTGCAACCGTGCAGCGAAAATGGGATGGCCACATCATCATCACGGTTACCGAACGTACGCCGGTGGCACTCGCGCAGCACGAAGACCTCCGTATTTTGCGTGTCGATAAAGATGGTCGTGTTCTTTCGCAATGGAATTTCGGTGACCCCGCCTTCCCGCTGCTTGGTGGTGTCGCGGTTGGGGAGCCCGGTTCATTTATCGAAGGCTCAAATGGTGCTCTTGAAGTGGCGGCATTGGCCACACCAGGAGTCCGATCACGATTGGTCTCGATTACCCAAGATGAAAATGGCCAGATAACGGCCAAATTGCACCCTCAAGGAACGGTTATCTTCGGCTCCAGTGCTGATTTACCCGCCAAAATGACGGCTTTACGCACACTTTTGGGTCAAGTGGATCAAACCGATATCGCAACGATCAATGTCTCCACGCCCTCA
>CAYOHV010000183.1:0-3429 GCA_964403825.1 uncultured Bifidobacterium sp.
ATAAATCCAGCGGCGTCGGTCATTTGTCGAAGTCTTAGAACTCAACCTTGGGAACAGCGCGATCAACTTCATCGGCTTCAAACAATTCCCGATGAGTGAAATCACCAAACTTGGCGATGAAAACACCGGGGAACGTGTCGATGCGATTGTGATAGCGAGTGACCGAGTCGTTATAGAACTGACGGGCATAGGAGATGCGATCTTCTGTTGCCGTTAATTCCGATTGCAACTGGCGAAAGTTCGCATCCGCTTTCAAATCGGGGTAGGCCTCGGCGATTGCAAAGAGTCGACCAAGTGCCGCTTCTATCGGACCTTCAGCTGCTGCCGCCGCAGCGGGTGAGGCTGCACTTAACGACGCGTTACGAGCCGCAACTACTGCCTCAAAAGTTCCCGATTCATGTGCGGCATAGCCCTTTACTGATTCCACCAAATTGGGAATGAGATCAGCGCGACGTTTGATCTGTACGTCAATTTGCGACCAACCGTTATCAACCTGATTGCGCAAACGAACGATGCTGTTATATCCACCGATCAAGATGATGGCTAACAACACAAGCAGAGCAATGACAACAATGGCGATAACCATAAGACGTCCTTTTGTTTAGGTGCCCTTCAGGTTATCGGTCGGTGGCTCATTTGTTTCCGCGTAAAAGTCCGATGTACCTGAATCCTTTTCCGCAGAAATTTCCTCGCCAATTATCACTTGTTCAGTTCGTAATGGCACTGCCTCGGACAACACCGAACGAGTGGCATTTTGCAGCGTTCGCCAGGCCACCAGTGCGGTGAGAATGCAGGCCACACCGCCGGTGATGTAGGTCGCACGTGCATCGATGGCCCCTCCAATCCAACCGATTATTGGGCCACCAATTGGCGTGGTCCCGATAATGGCCGTGACATAAAGAGCCATTACCCGACCGCGAAGTTGTTGCGGAACAACTAATTGCAAGGTGGCCGAGGTGAACGTAATGAACATGACACTGCAGGCCCCGACAATGAACAACATGACTACAAACAACGAAGTGTTGGGCATGAAACTCGCTACCAACATCGAAATGCCGAGAGCTAACGCCGCAAAACCCACTCTTCGATGATTGGCCTTTCCGAAGCGCGCAATTGCAATGCCACCGATTGCCGAACCAACCCCAAGCGCCGACGAGAAAATTCCGAAGCCCGTTGCACTTAATCCGAAGGTGTATTTCGCCAACAATGGCAATGCGATTTGGTTTTCATACGCCAATGTTCCAATTACCAATGTCATCAGAATAAGAACGCGCAACCGGGTATCCGACCAAACAACTCGTACTCCTTCACGCACTAATCCTTGACGATTCTGTACCGGTGCCGAAGTGAAAAATTTCGATCGATCCATCAAAAATAATGAAACGGTGATGCAGAGATAACTCGCCGCATTCACAAAAAACGGTGTAGCAATTCCAACGTTGGCAATCAACAAACCAGAAAGCGCCGGTCCAATGACGCGCGCAACGTTGTTTACCGAACTTGAATATCCAATCGCGCCCGTTACGTCGTCGGGCCCAACCATTTCATAGGTGAATGAAGTGCGCACTGGCGTATCAAAAGAATTGACGATGCCGAAAATGGCGGCCAGAACAAACAAACTGCCAATACGAATGGTGTCGGTATAGACAAGAACGCCGAGTACGGCAGCTACCACTGCCGCAAGCATTTGCACTGTCTGCAAAATGCGCCAGCGATTTAAACGATCAGCAACGGCGCCGGCGTATAACCCCAAAAGCAACGTTGGAGTGAATTGCGCGGCGGTGACCAAGCCTAAAAGTGCGCCGCTATTGGTGAGTTTTAAAACCAACCAACCCATGGCGAGGTTTTGCATCCAGGTCCCCATTTGCGAAAGACCTTGACCAACAAGATAAATCCGATAGTTGCGATTTAGGAGAGGACCTTGCAGGAGTTTCATTTCGATTCCTCAACTGCCTGCAAAAAACGATCAATCGCTTGTAAGTGTTCGGCTCGCCAAAGCGCGACTACATCATCGTTCTTTTCCGCGCGCATCATGGGCGCAAAAAGATCACGTTGTTGTTTCGCCAATGGTGAAATCGAAAGTTTGCGACGCCGACGGAAAACAAACTTCAATAACAATTCCGTGCGCACATCACGCGGTAACGCCACCGGTTGCGAAAGCCAGTCACTTACTTTTTTACGGCCGGATTCGGTTGTGGTGTACACAATGCGACCCGGTCGTTCACTCGTCTCAGCCTCGGTCGGCTCGATAAGCCCCGCTTGTTCAAGTGAGTCGAGGGCTCGATAAGTGAGCGGCCGAGACACCGACCAAACTTTTCCGATGGCCCCATCGCTCGCCAACAACTTCACAATGGCCCAGCCATGCTGAGGCTCCTCATCAACGATGGCCAAGCACACCATGGCGGTGAGTTCGGGATCGTTGCGAGTCATAGGCGGATGGTATCGGTAGTCAAGAGTTGACGATTTTAGTCAATTCCTGACTATTGTGGCCCGATGCTGCGCCGCTCCCGGTTTTTCCGACTCTGCCTTTTGCTCTCGGCAGTTCTCACCATGACGGTCGCCTGTTCAGACTCGTCTTCAACATTGGCGCTCAATGTGGCGTCGTCATTACGCACACCGATGGTCGAACTCACCGGCGCGTTTAAACAAAAAACAAATGTGGATGTGTCGTTACAAAGCGGTCCATCATCGCTAGTGGGCATACAAATTCTTGAGGGCGCTCCAAGCGACGTCTTTGCTGCCGCTGATCAAGCGTCAATGCAAAAAGTTGTCGACGGTGGAGCCACGACCACCGATCCAAAAGTGTTTGCCCAAACACAACTGGTACTCGCCGTCTCATCTTCATCAAAAGTAAAAACGTTGGCCGACTTACAACGCGCCGATGCGAAAATTGTGACAGCGATTCCGCAAGTACCCATTCGCACCTATACCGATCAAGCACTGCAAGCCGGCAATCTCAATGTGAAATTCGCCAGTTATGAAATTGACGCCAAAGGAATCGTTGAAAAACTCAAGTCCGGCGAAGGCGATGCGGCATTTATTTATGAAGCGGAAGCGACTACTGCCGGTTTACAGATCATTGATACGCCAGCGGTGATGAAAATTCGCGCCAGTTACTACATCGCCGCCACGTCAAAAAATCCGAACGCCCAGAAATTGATTGACTTCGTTTTATCCGATCAAGGCAAATTGATTTTGCAGGCCAATGGATTGTTAACCGAAGGTTTTTAACGTGAGCGAACCAAAACAACTTCGGCGACCTCCGGTCTTTATCTTGATTCTGGCGGCCATTGCCACGTTATTTTTCGTACTCCCATTTTTGGGACTGCTGTTAAAAACTCCGTGGGGTTCATTTTTTTCCGTTATCAGCGAGTCGGGTGAAACCATTCGCTTGAGTTTGCTGACATCAATATGCGCAGCATTCATTTC
>CAYOHV010000184.1:0-3400 GCA_964403825.1 uncultured Bifidobacterium sp.
TGGGCCTGGTCGGATTCGACGCGGAGTTCTTCATGATCCTCCTCGGCGTTGCCGGACTTTTCTTCCTTATTTTTCTTTGCGCGTTTTTCGTGGCCGCTGAGTTTTCTTTAGTGGCGGCTGATCGCAGTCGGGTAGAAGCCGATGCGGGAACTGGAAATCAGCGTGCCGAACGAGCGTTACGACTTTTCCCACGTATGTCGTTTCATCTTTCGGGCGCGCAGTTGGGTATCACCATTGTTTCATTGTTGATTGGTCTTTTGGCCGAACCGGCAGTAGCCGATGCCATTCGACCACTCTTGGAAAACGTTGTTTCCGAAAGCGTTGTTACTGGTTTTGCCCTTGCGATCGCCATCATCATCGCCACTGTTTTACAAATGGTCTTGGGTGAACTGATTCCTAAAGGTGTGGCCATTGCTCGCCCCGAACGAACGCTCTATGCCTTTGCTTCGGCCATCGCGTTATACGGCGCCATTTTCGGTCCTGTAATTCGTTTTCTTAACGCTTCGGCTAACCGCACCGTGCGGGCATTAGGAGTCGAGCCCACGGACGAACTTTCGCATGTGCGCACGTTGCCGGAACTGCAAGCGATTGTGGAAACGTCATCGCAAGAAGGAACATTGGATGATGGCGCCACACGACTTCTTACGCGTGCAATTCGCTTTGAAGAGAAAAGTGCTGAAGATGTTTTAGTGCCCCGCACGGCATTAAAGGCGATTGCCCGCGATAGCAGCGTTTCTGATTTTGTTGCTCTGGCCAACGAAACCGGTCATTCCCGTTTTCCCGTGTACGGAAATGACCTCGACGATATTTTGGGCACAGTTCATATTCGTTCCGTGCACTCAGTACCGGAAGATCGCCGATCAACAACGAAAGTGGGAACGCTTCTGCGTCCGGTCATTGCCGTGCCGGAAAGTCGCAATGTGAGCGATGTTTTGCGCGATCTCAAAACTGATAACTCACATTTCGCCATTGTGGTGGATGAATACGGTGGCACGGCTGGCATCATCACGTTGGAAGACATTTTGGAAGAACTCGTCGGTGAAATTGCTGATGAATTCGATGAACGGCAGTTCAATCCCAGCAATGTTGAACAAGGCGAGTGGCTGTTACCCGGCACATTGCATCTCGACGAAGTAGACGACCAAACCGGCTGTCGTTTACCCGATGGTGAATACGAAACATTGGCTGGTTTTGTGCTTGATCAACTCGGCCATCTTCCTCAAGTTGGAGAATCGTTCCATTGGGAAGATTGGCGCTTCAAAGTTGAAGAGATGGATCGCCGTCGAATCGCCACGTTGCTTTTGCAATTCATTAAGGAAGATTCGTAATGGGAACGTTTGCGCTCATTATTTTCTTCCTCTTAGTAAATGCCTTCTTTGTGGCGGTGGAATTCGCGCTGGTTGGTTCTCGTCGCAGTCGACTTGAGCCTTTAGCGGCTGAAGGAAATCGATCGGCGCAACGCGCGCTGCGCGATATTGGCGATCTCAACATCCAATTAGCGGGCGCTCAATTGGGAATCACCGTGGCCTCGTTGTTTTTGGGTCTTATTGGTGAACCGGCAGTGGCCCATTTTCTTTTAGATCTTGTCGGTGACGCCGATTGGGTGGATCGTTCGTGGGCCCGTCCCGTGGCCGCTGTGATCGGCCTTTTCATCATCATTTTCGCTCATATGGTGTTAAGCGAGATGGTGCCAAAAAACTTTACGTTGACGCGACCCGAAGGCGTATTGCGTGTTCTTTCGTTACCGAACCGTGCCTATATCGCAGTGTTCCGACCATTCCTTTGGCTGTTAACCAAATTGGGAAATGGAGGTGTGCGCTTACTCGGCATTGAACCGCGCGATGAATTGGCATCAGCCGCCACCGTTGAGGAATTAGAAGTTTTGGTCACCGTTTCACGCGAAGGGGGAGCCATTTCTGATTCTGCCGCTGCGTTGTTCTCTGGCGTATTCGATTTTGCTTCCCGTCCCGTTGCCAATGTTTGTGTTGATCGCGCACAGATTGTGGCGGTTCCGCTCACCACAACATTGCAGGAAGTGCAACAAATCATTCGTGATACCGGAAAGTCACGCATCGTCATCGTTGGCGATGATGGTCTGGAAGACATTGTGGGATTCGTACACGCCAAAGATTTGGTGAATATGTCATTAGAGGAGTTGGCGATCCCCATTCCTCCGCGCATGGTGCGACCGGTTTTACGTTTTGTCGCTGATACTCCAATGCAACAAGTTGCTTCGGCAATGCAAGCTCGGCGAATTCATATTTCCGTGATCACGAATGACGACGATTCCACACGCGGCATCGTCACTCTTGACGATCTTCTTGATGAATTAGTGGGCGATATCGTCGCCGCTTCACCGCAATAGTTCTTGTTGGCGAAAAAGTATTAAGCGCCGGTGGCGTGATAGCCACCATCAACGTGGATGATTTCGCCAGTTGTTTGCGGGAACCAATCCGACAACATCACAACGCATGCTTTCGCCACCGCCGAGGAGTCTTTGACATTCCATCCCAACGGTGCACGTTCATCCCAAACATCTTCGAATTTTCCGAAACCGGGAATTGAACGGGCGGCAATCGTTTTAATCGGGCCGGCGGCCACCAAGTTCACGCGAATTTGTTGTGGACCTAAATAGCGAGCCAAATAGCGCGACGTTGATTCAAGCGCTGACTTTGCTACGCCCATCCAGTCATAAGCCGGCCAAGAAACGGTGTTATCGAAATCGAGCCCCACAATGGAGCCACCATTGGGCATGAGGGGAGCGACGACATCAGCCAATGCTTTTAACGAATAGGCGGAGATGTTCATGGCGACCGAAACGTCTTCCCATGTTGCTTCCAAAAATGTTCCGCCTAAACACACTGCCGGAGCGAAACCAATTGAATGCAATGCACCGTCAACCGTTCCCCATTTTTTGGCGAGATGTTCGCGAGCAGCGACGAGATGTTCGGGTTCAGCGACATCGAGTTCAATTACTTCTGGTTCGGTCGGAAGTTTGCCGGCGGCGCGCAATGTGTGCTTCATGCCGCCTCCCACGCCAGTGAGGACAATTTCGGCACCTTGTTCTTGTGCCATTTTGGCGACGCCGAAACCGAGCGATGAATCGTTCAATACGCCGGTTACAAGCAGTTTTTTACCCTCGAGAAGTCCCATGTCTCTCCAATCAGACCGTACTGAAACATTACGCATACCCACCGTTGCGACGGGGGCAATGAAGTTTCGACCGACAAAGAAACCGATCGGGCAGAAATTCCACTACCGTTCCGCGCATGCGAATTGGCATTCTTGGTGCAACTGGTCCGGCCGGAAGTGCTCTCGGTGTCCGACTGGCCGATGTTGGCTATGAGGTCATTTTGGGTTCCCGCTCATTGGAACGATCACAACATGTTGTTGATGAAAT
>CAYOHV010000185.1:0-3369 GCA_964403825.1 uncultured Bifidobacterium sp.
AACTGTTCATCATTGGCGTTGTCGCCTATGTGCCATTGCTTTTGACCTCACCAGGTTCAATCTCGGCCGACACCAAGGCATACCTCTATCTCGATTCGGGTCAACTTCTAGAACGCGCGCCGTATATGTGGAACACACATATCAACGGCGGAACGGTCACCCACCAAAACATCGGCTACCTCTTTCCACTCGGCCCTTGGTATTGGTTGTTTGAACGACTCGGCATCTCAACGGTTATTGCGCAGCGATTGTGGTTCGGCACTTTGTTGTTCTTGGCCGGTGCCGGTACATGGTGGTTACTACGCAAGTTCAATTTGAAATCAATCGCCGCATTCTCCGGCGCGTTTGTTTACATGTTGAGCCCGTACATCCTCGCTTATATGGGCCGAACATCGGTGATCTTGACACCATGGGCGATGTTGCCGTGGCTGATCGGATTAATGCTCGACGCATTACGACAAAAATCGTGGCGCGCGCCGATACTTTTCGCCATCGCGGTGACGTTCATGGCCGGAACCAATGCCAGTTCGGTCATTTTTGTTTTGGTTGGTCCTGCTCTGTTGATTCCCTATGTCATTTGGGTAACCAAAGAAGTGGCATTGCGGGATGCCGTGCGCACAATTTTCCGTATCGCTGTGGCCACATTGCCAGCCCAAATTTGGTGGGTGGCGGGTCTCCTTGTTCAAGGTCGTTTCGGACTCCCGATTTTGGAATTAACCGAAACGGTTGAAACCGTGGCCCAAACATCAACATCAGCCGAAACTTTGCGCGGCCTTGGCTATTGGTATTTCTACGGAAAAGACGGACTTTCCGGCTGGACCGAAGCCGGTTCGCTGTACACGACGAATCTTTTGATGTTGGCCATCACCTTCATCGTTCCGCTTATCGGATTAGTAGCGGCCATTGTTTTACGTTGGAAATGGCGTTTCTATTTCATTGCCCTCACCGTTGTCGGTCTCTTAGTGGCCATCGGTTCACATCCCTATAACGATCCAACACCATTCGCATCGGTGATGAAGTTCATTACTTCCTTAAAACTTGGATTCGCCCTACGGAATTCGCCTCGCATTGTTCCGTTAGTAGTGCTTTCTTTTGCTGCTTTATCCGCTGCGTTAGTGAGCATGCTTTTCACTTCGCTGCGCGAAAAAGCACAACAAGAAAACAACTCGCGTTACAAGCGTTTGGCCTTAGCCGCACCCATCGGATTAATAGTCATTGCTGTTTTGAATTTGCCGCCGCTTTGGAACGGTCAACTTATTCAACGGGATATGAAATTCCCGGAAGAACTGCCCGACTATTGGCAACAAGCAGCCGCCACCATCGACGCCCAAGGAAACGCTTACCGTCTTTTGGAAATTCCGGGTGCCGATTTCGCCGCGTATCGATTCGGTCAAACTCAAGATCCGCTCACGCCCGGAATTATTTCGCGCGACTGGGTGGGTCGAGAACTCACCGCTTACGGATCGCCGCAAAGTGTTGATTTGTTGCGTGCCCTTGATATCCAATTCCAAGAAGGAACGGCCGATCCGAACACGATTGCCGATATTGCGCGTTTGTTCTCCGCCTCCGATGTTCTCTTACGCCTTGATTCGCAATTTGAGCGCTACCACGGTCCGCGTTCGGCTGATCTCTGGAACCTCTTGCGACCAGGAACCAACGATCTCAAGTTGATCGAAACTTTTGGTGCGCCGCGCGAAAATCTCGCCGATCCACGTCAGCCCACGATCGACGAAATCGAATTGGCTCGTCAAGGATCTAATGAAACTCCACCACTGGCACTCTTCCGAGTTGATGGTGCACGCCAAAAACTGCGTGCGGAATCAACCAACCAATCGGTCATAGTCTGGGGCGATGGTGCTGGACTTGTCGAGATGGCCGGTGCCGGTTTCGTACCTCGCTCATCATCAATTTTCTACGCCACCACTGTCACCAACAACGAAAGCCTTCGTCAGTTACTTCAGAAATCAACACCATCACTTGTTGTCACCGATACCAATCGCAAACGCCCGCAACGGTGGGGAACGACTCGAGAAAACAATGGTGCTACTGAAGCGGCGGGATCGGTGCCATTAAAGGAAGATCCCAAAGACGAACGGATCGCTGTTTTTGATTCACAAATTGCGGGCGATCAAACAGTTGCTTGGTACGGAGATGATGTGGCCGATGTACGGGCCACCAGTTATGGAAACATCGTGGCTTTTTCAACCGAGGCTCGACCGATCAATGCCATCGATGGCAATCCCCAAACGGCGTGGTCAACCGGTGGCTTTGCCGATGCGGTTGGGGAACGCTTGCAAATTGATTACAGCCACCCCATTACTGCCGACCACATTGATCTTGTTCAACTTGATGGCAACCGTTACATCACCAAAGCATCGATCTTCCTCGACGGCAAACAAATTTCCACGGTGAAAATGAATGAGTCTTCGTTTGTCTCTCCCGGACAACGAGTTGATTTCGGCGGTACACAAACATTCACCAAACTCGAAATTCGCGTTGACGACACCAATATCGGAAACGTCGTCAATTATTTAGGTTGGTCCAATGTTGGTTTCCGCGAAGTCACCGTTCCTGGAGTGAACGCCCAAGAATGGATCGTCACTCCCTCACTAGGTCTCAACGAATTTGCCAGCGCGCCGCTTTCTTATGTTTTCTCGCGCTGGCGTGTTAATCCTCTTGAGGGTTACCGCCAAGATCCGGAATTGCAGTTACGTCGCATCTTCTCTTCACCACGGGCCATATCATTGCCATTTAAAGCCACTGCGCGTTTAGCAACCAGCGGCAACAACGCCGTTATCGATCGCGCTCTTGGTCGCGCTGGCCTCGCCGACGGATCACCTATCGTCGAAGGAACGCAATGGTTAGAGGGTTCAATTCTCGATCGGCCCTCATCGGCTTTCGACGGCAACCCACAAACGGCATGGCAAACAAAATTTGGATCAGCCGTTGGCGCCACCACCACCTTCATTGCACCCAATGCGTTCACCGTGAATGGTCTTGATCTCACAATCCGAAATGACAATCGTCATTCGGTTCCCACCAAACTGCGACTCACCGATGACACCGGCAAAACCTATGACGTTGATGTTCCGGCGGTCGTTACCTCGGATACGCGTGATTCCACCGTTTCTGTGCGCGTGCCGACACCAACGTTTACCACCAAGAGTTTGAAGATTGACATTGCTGGTGAACGCGAAGTTCTCACACCCGAATATTTCTCGGGCAGCCCTCATGCTTTACCCATTGCCATTGTGGAATTTGGAATAGGTCAAACCTTGGCTCCCCTTCCCGCCGCCATTCCTTCTCAATGCCGTGATGATCTGCTCACCATTAATGATCAAAAAGTTTCGGTCCGCCTCAATGGAACAA
>CAYOHV010000186.1:0-3368 GCA_964403825.1 uncultured Bifidobacterium sp.
GGCACAACTTCGGCGCCGAGCAAACGCATACGGAACACATTGAGCGCTTGGCGTTCCATATCCACCTCGCCCATGTACACCATGCATTCCATGCCCATAAGCGCAGCTGCAGTTGCCGAAGCAACACCATGTTGACCGGCGCCCGTTTCGGCCACGAGACGGGTTTTACCCATTCGCTTCGCTAACAACGCTTGTCCAAGAACATTGTTGATCTTGTGACTACCGGTGTGATTGAGATCTTCTCGTTTCAACAAAACGCGATAGCCAAGTTCTTCAGAAAGACGATGACATTCCGTCACGGGCGAGGGACGACCGGCGTATTCACTTAATAAAGAATCGAGTTCGCGACGGAATTCAACATCCGACCACGCTTCACGAAAGGCGATTTCTAATTCTTGGCAAGCAGGCACCAACGTTTCGGGAACGAAACGTCCGCCAAATTCGCCAAAGCGGCCTTCGGGGGTGGGATCGGACAATGTCATAACTACACGCTAGGCCCCATTTGGCGATTATGAGAATTCCTGCAGCGCAGTTCGGGCTAATTGGCAAAACAATTTCACCGCAGCGTGATCTTTCACTCCCGGTGATTGTTCGACACCGCTGGCAACGTCGACGCCAAACGGTCGCAATATTTCGATGGCCTCAGCAACATTTTGCGGGTTGAGA
Organism: uncultured Bifidobacterium sp.; assembly: GCA_964403825.1. Lineage (GTDB taxonomy): Bacteria > Actinomycetota > Acidimicrobiia > Acidimicrobiales > Acidimicrobilacustridaceae > Acidimicrobilacustris. Next base: position 667 of record CAYOHV010000186.1, read on the forward strand.
CCGCCGGCCACGATGGTGCGCACTTGTTGTGCAATGCCGGTGGCTTCTTCCCAAGCAAAAGCCGTACCAGTACCCGGTGCCGGTGAATCAAGCAGAAACGCATCGCAGGGAAAAGCACTCAATGAAGTTTTCTTGGCGTCATCCAATGTGAAGGCAGCAATGACAACGTCAGTGAATGTTCGGCATTGTTGAGCCAGTTCGGCATCAGGCTTGCCATGCAATTGCACGGCTCCCACTTTTGCTTCGATGATCAGTTGTTGGATCTCCGCCGCCGTTTCATTACGCACAACCCCAACACAAAGAACATCATTAGGAAGTTGTTCAACAATTTTGGCCGCAGCGCTTGCTTCGATTTGTCGTGGCGAGGGCGTGAGTATGAATCCGATCGCATCGGCGCCCGCTTCATAAGCACAGAGCGCGTCGTCATAATTTGTGACGCCACAAATCTTTATGAACTCGGATCCAAACGTAAACATCGGATGCGACGCTATCGCCGCATCCGATGTTCTACGAAACGAATTTTCGTTTTTCCTTGCGACGATTTATCCGTCGATCAAACGACCGTTCAGGTAATCGTCATAGGCGGCCAGATCAAGGTGTCCATGTCCACAGAAGTTGAACAAAATCACCTTGTCTTCACCGGATTCTTTGCAGGCCAATGCTTCGTCGATGGCGACACGAATGCCATGGGCCGCTTCTGGTGCGGGCACCTTACCTTCGGAATTGGCGAATTGAATAGCGGCTTCGAAGATCTTCGACTGCGGCAATGCCACCGCTTCCATACGACCTTCTTTGACCAACTTCGAAACGATCGGTGAATCGCCGTGATAGCGCAATCCACCCGCATGGATCGAAGGCGGCATGAAGTCATGACCAAGCGTGTACATCGGCATAAGCGGAGTCATCCCGGCAACATCACCGAAGTCGTATTCAAAACGGCCGGCAGTGAGCGTCGGACATGATTCCGGTTCTACTGCCACGAGGCGAACACTTTCATCGGGAACAAATGGGAATGCGATACCACCCAAGTTGGAACCGCCACCACAAGGGGCAATAACAACATCAGGAAGTTCTTCGCCGGCCTTTTGTAATTGTTCACGTGCTTCTAAACCGATAACGGTTTGATGCAACAAGACGTGATTCAACACTGAACCCAACGCGTAGTGAGAATCATCACGACTTACTGCGTCGCGCACGGCATCAGAAATGGCTGTGCCTAACGATCCGGGACTGCTCGGATCGTCAACGGGTGAAGGCACAACATCGCCGCCCCAAACTTGCATCATGATTTTGCGATACGGCTTTTGTTCGAATGACGCACGAACCATGTACACCATGCATTCCATATCGAATTGTGCAGTAGCAAATGACAACGCTGTTCCCCACTGACCGGCGCCGGTTTCAGTGGTGAGACGTTTGATGCCTTCTTTTTTGTTGTAGAACGCTTGCGGCACAGCCGTGTTCGGCTTATGCGAACCCGCCGGAGAAACAGATTCATCCTTGTAATAAATACGAGCGGGTGTTCCTAAAAGTTGTTCTAAGCGACGGGCGCGCACCAAAGGCGTTGGGCGCCATAAACGCAAGATGTCCATGACCTCGCCCGGAATATCGATCCACGGTTCGGGCGACATTTCTTGCATGATGAGTTCCATCGGGAACAACGGTGCAAGATCATCAGGTGTTACCGGTTCGCGAGTGCCCGGATGCAACGGCGGATCCATCGGCGTTGCCAAGCGAGGCAAAATGTTGAACCACGCGGAAGGCATTTCCGTTTCGGTTAAATAAGTGCGGTTACTGCTACTCATGGGCACTCCTTTTCTTACATATTTTGCTGATGCCCGACTACGCGTTCATCCTATGACGAGCGGGCTCGGCGCAGGGCCGAAACTAATTCCGAACTGTTCTCGCTCGTGACGAGATGTTCGCCCACTAAGACGGCGTGATAGCCCGCCTCCGCCAGCACCTTGGCATCGGCCGCTCCGGTAATGCCGGATTCGGCCACCCGCACGACCCCACTGGGCATAACCGAAGCCATCCGAACGGCACGTGCCGTATCAACTTGGAAGGTCACCAAATCACGCTGGTTTACACCGATCATGTTGGCGTCGATGGCCAGCGCCCGTTCGAGTTCGGCCTCATCATGAATCTCAACCAAAACATCCAAATTGAGTTGCTTGGCAATAGAAGAAAATTCACGTAGTTCTTGATCAGAAAGCGCCGCCGCAATTAACAAAACGCAGTCGGCACCCATTAAGCGGGCATCGCAAATATCGCGTGCATCAACAGTGAAATCTTTTCGTAAAACCGGAAGTGAACATGCGTTGCGGGCCGTTTGTAGATCAACCGCTGAGCCGGCGAAGAAATCTTCATCGGTCAGGACCGATAAACACGCCGCGCCACCAAGTTCATAGCGACGCGCCACTTCGGCCGCATCACAATCAATAGCGAGATCGCCTTTTGATGGTGAGCGTCGTTTGATCTCGGCGATGACCGCGATTTCTCCGGCATCGGCCACGGTTAGCAGAGCGCGCCGAAATCCGCGCGTGTCGGGCTGCGTTTGCGCCTGCGCGAAGAGTTCGTCAAATGAACGCTGATCGTTGGCGGCCGCTGCTCTATGAGCGGCAACTATGCGATCTAAATACGTTGTCACGAATTTTTCGGAAGGCCTTTACCGCGCGCGCCCGGTGTAGCCATCACCATTA
>CAYOHV010000187.1:0-3358 GCA_964403825.1 uncultured Bifidobacterium sp.
CTATCGGTGCATTGGCCGCCATCAAACCGTTCTTCCAGGATTGGTTGCCGAGTTCAAATGAAATTCCATTAGTAAGCGGATTCCGTGTCGATACGCCCGAAACAATTCTCATCTTTGTTTTGATGGGAATTGGCGGTGTGGTTATCGGAGCGATTGGTGCCGGTGTAGCCGTGTCCCGCTTCCTTGACGTGTAGAAACACGACGCAAGCAGAACTCAACGGAATTATTTAGAACTGACCAACTTTTCCGGTGTCATGCAATTTGGCGATGCCGGAATGAACGTCGTAAATGAACCCAGCGAATTCGAGACCCTGCGGTAAGAACGGACATTGAGCCAACGCACGTAAATCGGCATCGAGTGCATCAATGGGATCGGTAATTAAATGGAATTCAACATCATCGGGATCGTTGCCGGTGGCCGCTTCCACTTTGGCCCGTAACTGCGTGAGATTCACTTTGGCGGCACCACAATCAGTGTGATGCATAACAGCGATGCGGTTTACCTCTAATTGATTCACCGACTTAATGAGACTGCGGATCATGTCGGGTGTAATTCGCGCACCGGCATTGCGCATGACATGCACATCACCGGCATCGCAGCCAAAAATGGCGAGCGGGTCGATGCGACAATCCATACATGTCACAACAGCGAGATGACGAGCCGGGATTGCCGCGAGGTCGCCCTTGGCGAATTCGGTGGCGTATGCAGAATTGCCATCAACAATGTCCCGAAATGTCTCCACGAACCTTGAATCTAGACGACCCCGATCGATTCGTAACAAAATAGGGATGTGCAATGGCGAGATTTGGGCGACATCAACGATTTTTCGGCTTGTGATCGCATCGTCGTTACATGTGCTGAAGGTGACATTGTCGTCTGGCGCGCGCAATCTGGCGTATGGACTGCTTGTGACGCACGCTGTCCTCATCAATGGGCGCATCTCGGATACGACGGCGTGGTCGATGGAGATGAACTTGTTTGCCGACAACATTTTTGGCGATTCGCCACTAATGGGATGGGATATAAGGACGCCGCCAACGGCCGTCGAGATGAGAAAAGTCCGGTCGAATTGTTTTCTGTTCGGGTCGAAAACGCACAGTTGCAATTGAAAACAGACAGGGGTGTCGTACAAATTTTGCCCATTGAGCCCTAGACTTCACTCAACCCCTATTCGCCCATTCTGAGGTGGCTCAATGGCAACCAATCCCGTACTTAACGATCGTCGTTTCGAACAAGTCATTGCCGAGGGATATGGCGATACCCGCCAAGAACGCACCATGACGCTCGGCGGCACGCTTTCCGCCCTGGGCGTGCTCTTTGTGTTGTTAATTGCCAGCGCCATCTTTGGTTGGATGCAAGTCAAGCAAGTACAGGCGCCGGTCTTTTCAAATGGCGTGCCGGTGATCGATGAAGCCGGTAACCAGGTCATGGGCAACGCCACCAGTTTCCCGTCGTGGATTATTTTCCCTGCGCTTGGCGCATTCGTGCTTGTTCTCGTCACCGCTTTTAAGCCGATGATCGCAATGTTTACCAGTCCCATTTATGCGGTGGGCATGGGCATGTTCTTGGGTGCGATTTCGGCTGTCTATAACTATTCATGGGACGGCATCGTTGTTCAAGCCGTGATTGCCACGTTGAGCGTTGTCGGCGTGGTGTTGTTTCTTTATGCCACGCGCATCGTAAAAGTCACGCCCAAATTCGTGCTCATTACGATCGGTGCCACGTTCGGCATCGCCATTATGTATTTGGTGGGCATGGTGGCTAGTTGGTTAGGCGCCGACATCATGTTTTGGAATCAACCATCGCTGTTCGGAATCGGCATTTCCGTCGTGATCTGCATCGTGGCATCGATGAACTTATTTGTTGACTTCGCTTTCATCGAACAAAGCGTGGCCGCCAAAAATATGCCCCGGCGTATGGAATGGTTTGCCGCTCTCGGCGTCACCATCACCATCGTCTGGCTCTATCTCGAATTACTGCGGTTGTTGTCCTTGTTGCGGCAACAATGATTTTTTGCGTCGCCAGGCGCGCAGAAAAACAGTCAGAAAAATCGTCAACATAAGCACGCCGCCAGCTACCAGTGGCCAGGCTGCTTGTTGTTCATTGCTTGAATCCCATTGACTGGCCGCGCTGACATACATGGTGGTTGATGTCGATGTTGATGCCGTTGTCGATGGGACCTGCGCAAGTTCACTATCCGCCGAGTAATTGGTCATGATGTTGTTGATCCGCCATTAATTGAAATTGTTTGTCCGGTCACCCAATTTGATTCTTCGCTGGCAATCCATACAACGGCGCTGGCGATATCGGTAGGTAAGCCCGTGCGTCCGGTCGGAATTTGGCGCGCTAGCGCTTCGGTCACCGTGTGATCTTCCATCGTCATTAAACCAATAGCCAACGTATTGGCGGTCACCCCGCTGCGCGCCGTTTCCACCGCCAAATGACGCATAAACGAAATCGCACCGCCCTTACCGGCGGCATACGGTGAAACACCGATTGATAAACCAACAAGGCCGGCACCCGAAGCGATTGTCACGATTCGCCCATAACCGCGATCACACATTTCGCCAATGACCGCATGGCAGCAATTCATAACGCCGTAAAGATTCACATCGATCGGGCCGCGCCATGACGCCGGAGTTGAATCACGGAACTTTGTTGGCGTCATGCCGTGGGCACCGCCGTTGCCAGCGTTGTTCACTAAAACATCAAGAGCACCAACAGACGAAATTGCGGCGACGGCGGCGTCATAGTCGGTGACATCAAAGGGCAGGGGATGAGCGGTGTACCCCAATTCATTGAGTTCACTCGCAACCCGTTCGGCCCGTTCGGGAAAATAATCATTGATGAAAACTTCGGCACCGGCTGCTGCCAAGGCGGTGGCAATCCCTTCACCGACGTTCTGGCCTGCACCGGTAACAAGAGCTCGGCGACCGTGATAATCGAACATTGGCTCCTCCTTAATGGTTCAATCTAGCCGGATGGCCATTTCCCGCTCCCAGTCGGCCAAACTATGAGTGTGAGTGAAAGTCGGGCCAGTTTCTTTGATGATGTAGCCGCTGAGCGCGCTCGTACCGTTTTGCAACAAGCGTTCGTCGCCGGGCAATTGGGAATGCCATCGGAAGATTTAGAAACCGCCGTCGAATCATTGTGGATCATTTTGGAAGCGCTAACCGTTGATCATTTGGCGCCCGATGATCGACTCGATCCCACTCGGACCGGTCGTCGTGTTGCGTTAAGCGAACATTGGAAGCGTATGGTCACCACTGCGGTGACAAATACTTTTGTTTTAAGCGGTGGTTTTGTTATGCCGGATGAAATGTTTGCTGCAGTGGAAAAACGCGCGCAACAACTTGC
>CAYOHV010000188.1:0-3337 GCA_964403825.1 uncultured Bifidobacterium sp.
AAGAAAAGCAAAGAAAGAAGACCTTGCTATGGATGTGCAAGATGTAATTCAAGATGGACTCAATTGGATTTCCTTTGAAGTAACTCGTGTTTCGCGGCGATTACCTCTTTTTCTCGATAGGTCGGAATTACACGCAATCGGCCTTTTAGCAATGGTTGAGTGTGCTCATCGCTTTGATGGAACAAGAAAAGTGCAATTCCGCACTTATGCCGCACCGAGAATTCGCGGGGCAATCCTTGATGAATTGCGTGCCCGTGATCATCTTGGTCGCAAACAACGACAAATGTTTCGTAATTCTGTTCGTGCAAGCGACGATACACAGCTCCATCAACAAGATGTGGATGAAACTGTGTACGAAAGAATTTGGCTGGAAAATTTACAAAGGAAAGAACATTTATTTGAGAACGATCCCGTATCAATTTTGGAAATTCACCAGTTATATGAACGTCTTCGCCAGGCATTTTGGCAACTGCCGCCGCGCGAACAATTAGTCATTCGTCGCTATTACTTTGAACATCAACGTCAAAGTTCAATTGCCGTTGAACTCGCCGTTACCGAAGGACGTGTGCGCCAAATTCGCTGCCAAGCACTGTCAACGTTGCGCGATCAGTTAATTGATGCAATGGAAGAGGTTGCCCATCAACGCGTCTGGGCAGACTGACTTCCTTTACGCCGCCAGCCTCGATAAAACACAACGGCTGCGCCGATGGCAATCACGGCGACAACCACAACAAACACCACCAAACCCTCGGTGCTCTGTGGCGATCCTTCATCGGTTACTGCATTGGCGTTGACTGTCATGCTGGCGGTGGTGGTGGGCGATTCCTGAGCGCTGGCCGGCCCCATCGAGAACCACACCACTGCGCTTACAAGGGCGAATACCGTCACGCCGAGACGGCGCAACAACTTCGATTGGTGGGGGAGGGAAGATGCAGTCGACATAGCGTTTCTCGCAGTAATTCGAATTGGGGGGACTTTCTCAGTCAGACTGTACGGGTGAATCTCGCCGAACGTGTAGATGACAATAAAAAGTCGGCGGTTGCCATTCAAGCCACCAATCTCACGTTGGCCTATGGACATCATCGTGTCCTCGACAATGCCTCTTTCACTTTGCCCAGTGGCGCCATCACCACATTGGTCGGACCAAATGGCGCTGGAAAATCAACGTTGCTTGATGCCGTGGCAAATCTTTTGTCGCCACAGTCGGGTCAATTACAAATCTTCGGTGAGACTCCGGCACAAGCCCAGGCGAACGTGGCGTATGTCTTGCAATCGGCCAAAGTGAATGACGCGCTTCCCCTTTCCGTGCGTGAAGTGGTGACGATGGGTCGTTATCCGCGCCGGGGAATGTTCTCGCCGCTTTCCCAACAAGATCGTCAATATGTTGATGACGCCATTGAACGTTTGGAAATTACCGATTTAGTTTCTCGACATATTTGGGAGTTATCGGGCGGTCAACGGCAACGAGTATTTCTGGCTCAAGGGCTAGCGCAACAGGCGGACGTGTTGTTACTTGATGAACCAGTTACCGGATTAGATGTTGTGAGTCGCCAACGCATTCTCGATGTGGTGCAACAAGAAAAAGATTCTGGTCGCACCATAGTTATGACAACGCATGACTTAGCCGATGCGGCCGCTTCCGATTTCGTGTTGTTGATGGCTGGTCGCATTGTTGATGCGGGCGCACCCGAAAAAGTCCTTACGGCCGACAATCTCACCGCAGCATATGGAGGACGAATTCTGCGTTTAGCGGACGGCATCGTGTTAATTGATGATCCACATCATCACGCTCATGGTCATGATCATGCTCTTTGTGATGATGATGACGAAATGCCTAAGCCTTAGCGTTTTTGCGCTGATTTATTGATTTTTTAGGCGTTGTACGCCGCAATGATTTCGTCGTGAAAATAACCGTTGGTGGCTACCGCCGAAAAACGATCGCCTGGTTGTAAGACAACACTTTGTCCATTGGTTTTAGAAAATGATCCGCCGGCCTCTTGCATAATCACCGGCAGCGGCGCCAGATCCCATAGTGCAACTTCGGGATCAATCATGGCTTCAATGGCGCCACAAGCCACCATGGCATAGCCGTAACCATCACCCCAGGTGCGTAATTCAAAACCTTTGCGCTTCAACGCCAAGAGCGACTCTTCGGGCCAATGAGTGAAACTGCTTGATGAAAGCACACTTTTGCGTGGATCAGTTTGTTTACTGACCGTAACTTTTTCGCCATTACGAAAACAACCAAGTCCGCGTCCGGCATACACCGTGGTGTTCAATGCAGGAAGATTGATGACGCCAATCAGTGGACCATGTTCATCGACAATGCCAAGCAAATTTGAATAGAGCGGTACGCCACGCACAAAAGCCTTTGTGCCGTCAATGGGATCGATAATCCATGTGCGCGTTGAGGTGCCGATTACATCGTCTTCTTCTTCGCCGCGCACAGTGTCAGTGGGAAATTTCTCGGCAATACGCGTGCGCAACAGCCGCTCGGCGCCCTGATCGGCTTCGGTCACGGGTGTTCCATCGTTTTTAGTAATGACATCGAGCTGTGCGGCTCCAAACCATTGCAAAGTGAATTCGCCGGCTTCACGCAAAAACGCGACGGCGTCATTGAGTAAGTCGACGGGTGCGTTCGGCGCTGAATTCGAAGTGCTCACGTAGTCATCGTGGCACGATCATTAGGCCGACGGCGAAAGTTTTGCGCCTAAATCTTGTAATTGTTGCCACCATTCAGCGGCCACAACAGCTCCCACCATGCCGGCGCCTAAATCATTGGGCATGGTGAATTCGATGACATGAGTGGTGTTGTCGCTACGCAACACAAGTTGAGGCCGCCGCCACGTTGGACGTGGACCTAAAAAAATCTGCGTTGGCGCAAGTGAAAAAATTGTTTGGTCAACCAACTCGTCTTTTTTGGCGTTGCGACCGAGTTGTTCACCTACGGTGAATGAAAGTTGCGAGTTACGAAATTCCAAAAGGCCCCGACGCCGTCCCGATTCGCGACGATCAGGCGCGCGGGTAGCGGGAACGGAAATTTCCTCACCGGCCTTTAATGCACCCGGCGCAATGGCATACGTTTCGGCGCCGTCGCCGCGCACCACAATCAACGTGTTGGAGATCAACATCACGGCGATGATGGCAATAACAATGAACAACAGCCATGAGCCGCCGATGACAAGTGCGAACACCAGCATTAAGGCGATGCCCCACCAAATCACTAAGTTCAAATTGCGACGAGCGCGCGCTTTAGCTCGCGTCGCATTCGTTTCGCTGTGGTGCGGCAACTTCGGCATTACGAAGCTCCGAGTTCTTTAAGTTGTGCGTACCATTC
>CAYOHV010000189.1:0-3324 GCA_964403825.1 uncultured Bifidobacterium sp.
GTACGAAAATCAATCGCTATGCATTCATCGCCTAAATCGACGAGCACGACATCGTTCACGAGCGAACAAAGAGTTGGAGCTGTTCGTAGCAACGGTTCCCACCAGTCGGCGAGACGTTCAAGTAAATCCGCAGTCGGCTGATCCCACGAATCTTTTTCAGCCTCGATATACGGCAACCAATCGCTTTGGTAACGCTGTAAGTAATCCGCTTTGGAAGAGAAAATTTCGTCGACGGCGGATTGGGGGAGGGGATGGCGCACGATTATCGATTGTTGATCAACTTCAATTTCGGTTCCTGGTATGGCGAGAATGCCGTCGAAACCGTTCTCCGTTAAGAGCGATAAGAACGACCGTTGGTCGGGAAAGATGCTGAGTTCATCACCGGTAATGACATTGAAACGAAAGAGTGACGGATCCAAGAAGGCGGGTGGTCCGGCGCTTGGGACAATGGCGCGCGCCTTAAGCGCTTCAACATAACGAAGGGCACGTGAAAACTGGCTGGCAACTTTGTCGTCAACTAGTTGACGCATAGTGGCTTGGTCCTCGTCGTAAACCATCGGGTACCAGATGGCGCCGCTGTATTGAAGCCAATGCAAATCAATCGGACCGTGCGAACCCAATGCATGGAGGTCACTCGTGCGACAGTCATTTTGATTGACGATACGCGCCGTTGAATCACTCACCACTATGGCTGAGTCACCGCCTGGGCCATCGGCAATTGCGGTTTCGCAATGAATGGCAATCGAAGTCGCTGGCGTTAATGCGATCTCGGCGCCGTTCTTTGTGGCAACGAAATTAGTAAAGCCCAAGTGACGTAAACGCTTTTCCATTTCGCCAGTGGGGAAATCGGGCAATAAAACCGTGGCCGAGCGATCGATATTTTTTGACAGCCATTTTTCATCGAAGTGATCGCTATGCAAATGAGAGATATAGAGAAACTGTGTTGTTTCAATTTTCGTCAAAATTTCATTCGATAATTCATCGTTTCTTGGGAAGACACACCACGAAGCGTGAAAAGCGGGATAGAACCACGGGTCGCAAACAATTGTTGCGTCCTCCGTTTCAATAAGCATCCCGGCATGCCCGAGTGACGTCACCTTCACGTCAGTTACGTTAATTGCTATTGAGCGTTCCATTGGTGTTCGAGACCGTGCGGTAGCCTCAACCGGTGCCTGTCGTGGAGTGGACGTCCTCACAATTTTCAGTCGCCAATGCGGCGATCGGGGCAATGCCAATTCCAGTAGTGCTCACCTACAACGCTCGCGAGGATGTTGAGCGGTGTTTGGAGTCACTGCTCAAATTCACTCCTGCTGCAATTCCAATTGTGGTCGCCGATGATTGCAGTTCCGATCCCTCCTTGCTCGAGTCGATTCGACAAATCGGGGAGAACGCGACCGCCACAATTCATTTAGTGCAGCAAGAAAAAAATCTTGGTTTCGTTGGTAATTCGAACTTTGTTTTTGCCACCACCTCACCGAATGACGTCATATTGATTAATAGCGATGTGATGGTGGGGCCGGAATGGTACGAGCGGCTTTGTGATGCCGCATCGTCATCCAATCTCATCGCCACGGTGTCGGTGCTCACAAACCACGGCACGATGTTGTCGGTTCCGTATCGCAATTTGCCATTAAGTGAGTTGTACGGGGCATTAAGTGTTGAAGAAATTGCTCGGCGGGTAGCGGCAAGTTCGCGGAAAATTCGACCTTCTCTCACTTGCGGCGTTGGTCATTGCTTATATGTGACGCGACGTGCCCTTAATCGTGTCGGATTTTTCGATCCAATCTTTGGTATCGGTTATGGCGAAGAAGTTGATTTCTCACTACGAGCGATTTCACTCGGTTTCAAAAATATTTGTGCTGATGATGTTTTTGTTTTCCATCGCGGAGAAGGATCCTTTGGATCCGTCGCAGGAGATCGCAAGGAATCGGGCTCGGCTCTCGTTGAAGAGCGACACCCTTGGTATGCGGATTTGAACTACGTCGAATTGGTGTCAGAGCAAACGCCTTTGGCCACGTCGATTTTGATTGCCAAAACATCAATCACCGGCATTGATGTGGGAATGAACGCTTCGATGTTGAGCGGGGCATTTACGGGCACACAGCGCGCCATCACCGAATTGTTTCTGCCACTGGCTTCTCATCCGGAAATCGCTTCACTGAGCGTCTTTGTGCAGCCTGATCAACTAGAGAACTGCCGCAAGCAATGGTCACATCCCAAATTGCGATTCGCCGATATCACAGCAAGCCAGGGCCGAGTTGCCGATGTCATGATTCAACCGTGTCAATTTTCAAATTATGAAAATTTGACTTGGGTCCGTCAATCGGCGCCGCGCTTTGTCACATTCATGCTGGACACCATTGCTTACGACAACCCGAGTTACTTTGATCACCTCACCGATTATTTCGTCTACGCCGATGTCATTGACTATTCGATGTCGCTCACGCATGGCGTTGCATTTCTGAGTGAGTTCATTGAACGCGAAACGCGCGCGCAAGGTCTATTCACTTCGGCGGTGCCGAGCCGCGTAGTGGGGGCCGCGGCCACGACCGAAGAAATTGATGCCCAAACTTCCGAACCAGCCTCCACACCGTTTCTTTTATTTTTTGGTCAACCGTTTAAACATAAGAGTCGGGATTTTGCGATTGAAGTATTCATTCGAATGCGCCAACGAGGCTTTAGCGGCGAACTGAAATTGGCCGGTCCAACACCTATTTCGGGCACCAGCGTTCAGAGCGAAAAATCGTTGCTCGCGGCATATCCCGACATCGCTAAATCGATCACTGATCTCGGTCCGATTAGTGAAGAGCAACGCCGAACGTTGTTGCGTCAGGCTTCGCTCGTTCTTTATCCGTCAACGGTGGAAGGTTTTGGCATCATTCCGCTTGAAGCCGCCAACTTCGGTACGCCCACATTGGCGACGCGTCAAGGATCGCTCGATGAAGTTCTTCCTACTGACATTCCAACGATTCCCGATTTCGATGTCGACGCCACCGTCGACCTGATCGAATCGTTGCTCGCCAATCCCACGGCCTTGAATGAGATGACGGCATCGCTGCAGCGCGCCTCTGCTCAGTATTCATGGAAGCACGTGGCCGATAATTTTGTGGAACTCATGCAAGAAGTCATTGCCACACCCGCTCCTATGGCGATGCGTGTTCTAGAACGCCAACTTGTGGTGAACCACACGTTCCCAGGGATTTTCTTTGCGCATGGAGGAGCGGCCACTTCGGAAGCAGGCGGCTTACGTCATCAAGTGGCGCGCCATCCCGTTGTCAACAAACTTTTTCCGGTTGGATCTACCCGTCGAAAAGCCGCGGTCAA
>CAYOHV010000190.1:0-3313 GCA_964403825.1 uncultured Bifidobacterium sp.
ACACGATGGCCACCAATGTAAGGGCCGCTCCCCATGCTCGCGCTTGCGAAGCGGCATAAGGCGCCTGGGCATTGCCAAAAATCTGCACCGATAACGCCGTCATCGGCCCATTGAAGAGATCAATATTCAGTTTGCGAGCGGCACCAATAGTGAACACCAAAGGTGCGGTTTCGCCGGCAGCACGGGCAATCGCCAACATGACACCCGAAATAATTCCGCCCGAGGCGGCGGGCAAAACCACCGTGACAATCGTTCGCCATTTGCGATTACCAAGGGCATAACTCGCCTGCCGTAATTCGTCGGGAACTAAGCGAAGCATTTCTTCCGATGAACGAATCACAATCGGCAACATCAAACAGGCCAACGCCAACGCGCCGCCATAGCCACTTAATCCAAATGTCAGTGTCCACACCGTGTAGATGAACAAACCCATCACGATGGAAGGAACACCAGTCATAACATCGGACATCAAACGAACGGCGCGGGCTAAGCGCGACTTGCCGCCATATTCATTCAAATACACCGCACCCAAAATTCCCAGCGGTACCGCCATGATGGCCGCGCCCAAAGTGATGAGGATTGTGCCAACGATGGCGGGACCCATTCCCCCGCCGGCGCGACGGGTAACAGCCGGCAAATCTTCAGTGAACCAAGCAACGGAAATCTGCCCGATTCCTTTCATCACTACATATCCAATGACCAATGCCAGTGGAATAAGTGCAACGAGTACTGAGCCGAGCATCCAAATCGATGAAGCGCGGTTCTTAACGCGCCGTGAACGACTCAAGGTCGCATCGACTAATTCTCTTTCTAAGGCGGTGTAATCGCGAGTCGCAGTCATCTCATAACCCCTGACTACGACGATCGAATCGCACAACAATGCTGCGCGCCAACACGTTCACCACAATCGTGACCACGAACAACACCACACCTAATCCAATAAGTGCCGCGCGGAATGTTCCCGATGATTCTCCGAATTGATTAACAATGACGGCCGCCATTGAATCGCCCGGTTCGAATAAATGTGAAGTGATTTGTGCTGATGAGCCAATCACTAAGGCCACGGCAATGGTTTCGCCCATTGCTCGACCAAGTCCGAGCATGACTGCACCCACAATGCCACCGCGACTCCAAGGCAATACGGCAGAGCGAATCATTTCCCAACGAGTTGCACCCATTCCATAGGCTGCTTCGCGTTGCGCGCTAGGAACAGTGGCAATCACTTCGCGACTTAACGACGTGATGATCGGCGTGATCATGATGGCAAGAATGATTCCGGCCGTCATAAAACTGCGGCCGCTGTCACCATAAAAAATCCATCCCAAAACCGGAATGCCATCAACAGCCGAACTAATCGATGAATACACCGGACCGATAAACGGAGCGAGAACAATAATTCCCCATAAGCCATAAACGACCGAAGGGATCGCCGCCAACAAATCCATGACGTACACAATGGGACGGCGGAAACGACGCGGTGCTGCTTCGTTTGTGTACAACGCGATTCCCAAACTCACCGGAACCGATAACACAACGGCAATAACTGACGACAACAACGTGCCATAAATAAAAGCCAGCGCGCCGAACTTTCCATCGGCCGGCACCCAGTCAGTGGAAAATAAAAGTGAAAAACCTTGATCGGAAAACGCGGGCCATGCTTCGCGTGTTGTTGAGAACGCGATGAGCGCCAGGATGGCTAAAACAAGTAAGCCCGATAAAAGTGCAAGTTTGGAAAAAAGTTGGTCACCCCGACGACGTGATGAACCCATATCAAATTGCTCGCGAGGATTCCCCGAGTTGCCTCGGGGAATCTCACGTTCATCGTCGGTGGTTGTAACCGTCACTTGCTACCCGAATCAACCTTGAATTTGTGCGATTTGTGCAACTGCTTTCGTGCGCAGACTTTCGGGAAGAGGAGCAAAACTTGCATCCTTCGCGATCGCTTGGCCTTCGTTGAGAAGGTAGTTCAACCAGCCCTTAATCGCGGCCGCCTTTGACTGAGGATTGACGTACACCAGCACATAGGTCGGGGCCACAATCGGATAGGCGTTGGCGCCCGCAGCATTAAGCGGGTTGTAAGTGAGATCTGCCTTGGGCTCCACACCGGCTAACGCAGCAGTGGTGTTTTCCAAGGTGGGAGCAACGAAGTTGCCTTCCTTATTTTTGATCTTGGCGGTTGACAATCCGGTTGCGGTGGCATCGGCCAAATCGACATAGCCGATGGCGCCGTTGGTGTCTTTCACAATCTGAGCCACACCGGCATTGCCTTTAGCGGCGGTGGCCTTGGGCCATGCCACCGAATCGCCGGCTGTCACAGTGAAAACGCTGGGAGCCACGGCAGTGAGGTATTTCGAAAAGTTTGATGTGGTTCCCGAACCATCGGAACGCACCGCAACGGTGATTGCAGTCGAAGGCAGCGTTACACCTGAGTTATCGGCGGCAATGGCCGGATCATTCCAGGTCGTAATTGTTCCCATGAAAATCTTCGCCAACGTTTCCGGCGAGAGTTTGAGTTCTTTCACACCTGACAAGTTGTAAGAAACCGTGATGGGTGCGGCCACAGTTGGGAAGTAAAGGAACGGTCCTTTGAAATTCGCCTTTTCGTCATCTTTCACGAGGCTGTCTGATGCGCCCCAATCAGATGTGCCCGCGGCTAAATCTTTTTTGCCTTGACCTGATCCCACCGAGTTGTAGTTGACGGTGAGGTCAGGCGCGAAGTCGGCGAAATCCGCGATTGCGTCTTCATAAAAAATTTTGGGGAAGGTTGCACCCGAACCATTCAATGTTCCGGTAAGCGATTCGTAGTCATAATTCGATGACTTGCCGCCGCCACTTGATGATGATCCGCCACAAGCGGCTGCCACGAGGCCGATGGCCACCAAAATCGCCACTAGCCATTTGAAGCTTTGCTTCGATGTTCGCAAGGTGTACTCCTGTACGTGAACCCATTAATTGGGGGGTGGTTTGCGTTGCACTGTTGTGAACGGGATCAACTTAAAACCCCAACATTGCCTAAAAGTCATCTGAAAGTGGACAGAAAGTGAACTTTTCCGACGGCCCGGAAAACGGGGCTAGCGGGGCCGAAATTTAGGGCACTACCGAGTTCAAACTTTCGAGGAGATCAGCATCGTGCTCATAAGTAAGCAACGCCGCCGCGTCCGCCAGACGATGCCATTGCAATTGATCAACTTCATCATTGGGTTGGAAGTCCACCGAAGGATCCTTTTGTTGCATCGCCCAGTAGCGCACCAATTTCGAACGACCTTGGCTGTCGCTATAGGCAACCAATTGCAACTCCACGCCAAGCACACAA
>CAYOHV010000191.1:0-3312 GCA_964403825.1 uncultured Bifidobacterium sp.
AGTCCACCTCGTTGACGACACCACGGCAGCGTCGCCAAAACTTGTTATGAAAGAAAGGACGACCGAAGTCGTCCTTTGGTGTTATCGGCGCAAGCCGAGTTTGGCGATAATCGTACGGTAACGCTCGACATCATTTTTCTTGACGTAATCGAGCAGGCGACGGCGTCGACCAACCAACATCAACAAACCACGACGTGAATGGTGATCCTTCTTATGTGTCTTGAGATGTTCAGTGAGATGGTTAATGCGGTCGGTTAACAATGCGATCTGAACTTCCGGCGATCCCGTATCGGTGGGATGTGTGCGGTGCTCGGCGATCGTGCCAGCCTTGGGTGTGAGGTTTGCGGGTTTTCCCGACATGGTTTTTCCTTTGCAGTGGGTTTCGGACCCGGCCCCGAGAACCGCTGGCAAAGCCTGGCGTGTCCACAGAGCGGAATCGGCTCGTAGAACCGACCGCAAAACGGTAGCAGGACCGGCGAAAAAGCGACATTCGGCCAATTTGACGGGCTCAACCCCCATCTCCGCCCTATATTCCGCCCAGAACATTTGTCATTCCGGGGGGAAGACATGAGCCAACGTCCAGCACCAATTCATTTTGATGATTTGGATAATCCGGCCTTTTCCGAGCCGGCCCGCGGCATTCTCGACGCCGTGGCCCCAATGGCCGATGCCATTGAACTGAACGGCGATGCCTTAATGACCCAAGCATCGCAAGCCGTTGGACTCGACGATTTCGGCCCGATGGACTTTGTCGAGCGCATGGAAGTTTTATTGGAAGCGCTGCGCACTGAAGCACCGCTTTCACCGATGGGAAAAATCGGCGCCGCTTCGCAAGTTGGTCAACTTTTACAAAATCGTCTTTTGCTCGCCGACTTATTAAAACGCCATCCCGAAATTCATGACATCAAAATTGATCGCCCAATCATCATTGCGGGGTTACCGCGCACGGGCACAACACATTTACATAATTTGATTTCGTCGGATCCGGCATTGCGTTCACTTCCCTATTGGGAAAGCAATCAACCCATTCCCCTCCCCAGCGAAGCAGCGTTAGCCAATTCGGAGAACGATCCGCGTCTTGAACGCACCGAAATTGGTTTACAAACAATGGAAGTCATCATGCCGGAATTCAAACGAATGCATGAAATGACAACTTGGCATGTCCACGAAGAAATTCAATTGTTGGCCATTGATTTCTCGACAATGTTGTTTGAAACAACAGCCCCGATGCCGACGTGGCGGGATTACTACAAATCACACGATCAAACGCCGCATTACGAATACATGAAAACCGTCTTGAAGGCCTGTCAGTTTTTGCGCGGCGGTGATCGTTGGATTTTGAAATCACCTCAGCATCTTGAGCAATTCAAACCGCTTAAAGCAGTGTTTCCCGATGGAATTTTCTTAGTAACTCATCGTGATCCGATTTCAGTCATGGTTTCCATGGGGACGATGGTTTCCTATTCGGCCCGTATGTCGCTCGATCCGGTCGATCCAAAATACATAGCTAACTATTGGGCCGATCGTTTGGACGACATGTTGAATGCGGCCATGCGCGATCGAGATGTCTTAGGCGGCGATGACTGCACGATGGATATTCGCTTTGATCAATTTATGGCCGATGATCTCGGCACTATTGAACGTATTTACAAACTCGCCAATCAACCTTTTGATGAACGCGCCCAAAATGCGTTCTCGCACTACGGCGCTACTCATGAACGCGATCGTCATGGAAAAGTTATTTACGACACCGATCAACTAGGTATCGATGTAGCAAAACGACGTCAGGAAATGCGCGCTTACAGCGAACATTTCGGCATTCCTGATGAACCGTGGTAATAGCCTGACGAATATTTGAATTCGCCAACAATTAATTGTTCGACAAAAGTTCACGACATTGATTGACGTCGCGCCCCATTTGTTCAATTAGGGCATCAACCGAATCGAACTTCATCTCATCGCGTAAGCGATACTCAAATTGCACATGCGCACTTTGACCATAGAGATCACCATCAAAATCAATGAGGTGTGCCTCCAACAACGAACGCTTAGCATCCTCATAAAACGTGGGACGTCGACCTAAGGAAATGGCACATGGACGGCGTTGACCATCGATACCGATATACCACCCGGCATAAATTCCATCGGCGGGCAAACAAATCTCATCACCAATCATCACATTGGCCGTGCGATAACCAAGATCGCGCGCCCGTCCATCGCCATGACCAACAATGCCGCGCACTTCATGCAGCCGACCCAACATCGTGGTGGCGGCGGGTAGATCACCGGCGCGTAAAGCGGCGCGAATACGTGTCGATGAAACCGAATTATGCGAGGGACGTCCATCTTCGCCAACGAGTTGATGACCGAAAACTGAGAACCCACTCAGTTCGCCCATAGCACTCAGCATTTCCACATTTCCGGCGCGATCTTTGCCGAAATGAAAATCGGTTCCCACCGAAACATATTTGGTGTCAAGCGCATCGATCAGAACTCGTTTGACAAAATCAGCGGCCGATTCGCTTGAGCGTTTGTTATCGAAATGCACGACGTAGACATAATCCACTTCACAAGTTTCGAGGAGTTCAAGTTTTTGTTCCAGATCGGTGAGCAAAAGTGGCGCCGATTCGGGCCGTACCACTGATGCCGGATGTCGATCGAATGTCACCACGGCCGTCGCTAAATCATGTTGGCGCGCATGCTCACGTAGTTGAGCAATTACGGCTCGATGACCAAGATGCACACCATCAAAGGCGCCAATCGTGACTGCACATGCATGAGCCGGATGCTCATTATCGGCGTTTTCGTAGATGACCTGCATAACGCTGTAACGCTATCGCCCATCGGCTGCGGAAATTACCACCGACGGCTTTGCCAATTCATCGGTTTTTTGTTCGTACATTGCTAAAAGGCGACCGGTGCTATCGCATACCGCCCATGGTCCACTGCCATGAAAGCGATCGTCGATAGGCAGAAAACGCCCGTGACTTACCGCAACGACATCGTCGTCGCTGGCAATAACTTGCACCCAGTCGCGCATTGCAGCGGCGGGCGTGAGTAAGTGTTCAGGCTTCAGTTGTTCAAGGGTGACGGCTTGATCGAGCGAAAAGGACCCGATCGAGTCGCGACATAACGATCGAATATGAGCACCGCCGCCAACGGCTTTGCCGAGATCAGCGGCTAACGATCGAATATAGGTACCCGAAGAACAATGAATCGTGGCGCGCACGATGTTGTCGTCACTCGTGGGTTGCAGCTCGAAGGAATACACCGTTACCGGTCGCGCTTTACGTTCAACTTCAATTCCTTGAC
>CAYOHV010000192.1:0-3309 GCA_964403825.1 uncultured Bifidobacterium sp.
CGGAAATGACTTTTACTTTCACGCCTTGATCGGCGAAATATTGCAAAGTGCGCTCGGCTGCTGGTCGTAATTGTTCGTCAAGCACGACAAAAGCAATAGGGGAAAGTGATGTCGGCAAATTTTCGCCGGCCAATGATTGTGGTGTTCTGGCTAATAACAAAACTCGTTGGACTTGTGACGTGTACTGCGAAAGTTGCGCGCGTGCGGTTTGCATTAACGCGCTGTCGGCACCGCTATTCGCAATATGGTCAAGCAAAATATCGGGTGCACCGAGATACCAAGTTTGTTGATTTACAAAACTGGCTGCACTCCATTTGCGAGCCGAAGAAAACGCAATGGTGTCGGACTTCTGCCAACCCGGGTTGGGGCAACCTGCGGCAATGGCCGCTAATGAGGGATTAGGACGTTCTTCTGATCCACCTAACGCGCCTAATGCGTCAATGGCCAGTTGCTGATCGCCTTGCAAAACTTCAATGCGAGAAAACGCCAGTGCACCTTCGGTCAACGTTCCGGTTTTATCGAGACAAATGACATCAACTCGCGCCAACCCTTCGATGGCCGCTAACTCTTGGGTGAGAACTTTTTTGGAAGCCAAGCGCGTGGCACCTAAGGCAAAAGCGATTGAAGTCAAAAGCACAAGACCTTCGGGCACCATTGCTACTAATCCCGCAACTGAGGCTTGTACGGATTCGACCATTCCTTCATGCGCGTCGAGTTGCGACCAAATCAAAACAATGGCGATCGGCAGCATTAACCAGCCGATCCATTTAATGACGGTGTTAATTCCCGTACGTAATTCGCTTTTCACTAATGAAAAACGTTTGGCCTCATTCGACAATTGGAAGGCATAGGAATTTTCGCCAACTTTTGTGGCCCGCATAACTCCACTGCCGGCAACGACAAAACTGCCCGACATCACTGGATCTTTAGCGGACTTATCAACTGGATCGGCTTCGCCAGTTAGAAGTGATTCATCAATTTCCAAACTGGTGGCATCAACGATTTCCCCGTCAACCACGATTTGATCGCCCAATGTCAGAACAATGATGTCGTCTTGAACAACTTCTCTGGACTCAATTTCTTGTTCTTGTCCATCACGCATCACAGTGACATGGGGCGAATTTAAAACTGCCAGTGCATCAAGTGCTTTCTTCGATCGAATTTCTTGCACGATGCCAATAAGGGCATTGGCAATGACGACGATCCCGAACAGACCGTCGCGGTATTCACGAATAAGCAAAATGACAACAAACAGAATGCCCAACAGGATGTTGAAAGGCGTAATGACATTGGCGCGGATGATCTGACCAATCGTGCGACTGGTGGGATCTTCTACATCGTTACTCCGGCCGTCGACTTTTCGTTGTTCAACTTCTGCACTCGAAAGGCCGCTTAATGTCACCCTAAGAATGTACGACGACGACGGGGCATTTTGCGTGAGTTACACATTGTTGGCTCACCGATCCGAGCAAGAGTCCGCCGAACCCACCATGACCTCGAGAACCAACAACTAATAAGTCGGCCTGTTTGCAGGCAGTTAAAAGTAATTCGGCGGCGTTCCCTTCACCGACGGCCGTTGTCACTTCGACAGGACCATCGGCCGTCACTCCCTCTTTTTGCAGAAGTTGCAAAAGCGATGCGCGCGTTGAATCTTGAAGATCTTCGGGTGCCGGCATTGCGAGCATTCCGGGCATGGAAACCGCAACGGGAAAATGCCAAGCCGAGAGAATCTCTAAACGGCAATTACGAACTTGAGCTTCGTTGTAGGCCCAGTGCAATGCGGCGATCGAACCCGTCGAACCGTCAACACCCACGACGATTTTTCCGTTGGCGGCGAAATTCTCTTTGCCATGCATTTCGTTCGACGCTTCTTTTTTCGACGCTTTTTTATTCGACGCTTCTTTTTTCATGGGCCCGTCTCTGTCGATTGGTTACCACGACTGATGATCGTGGTAACCAATCGTAGGTCGCACTTGGTAGGGGTTGCGTTAAAACTTCGTCGTGCCGAAGTTACGTAGCGCTTTGTCCACGAGCCGGCACGGGCGGAACAACGAGCACCGTTGTCATGAACGACAAACCCTTGTCCGTTTCGGCATGCGTGAGGATGTGGCAGTGATAAGCCCAGATGCCAACTTCGTCAGCGGTTGGTGAAATGAGAACCGTGTAACGCTCACCCGGACAAACCGTAAGAGTGTCAACAAAATAAGGCTGATCAAGGGACCAATTGTCTTTTGCCACCACGAGTTGTTTCACTCGATGTAAATGCATTGGATGACAAGTCAAACCTTCGTTGTGGTACACCACCTGCAATGTCTCGCCAACATTCACCACAATCGGGTCTGTTGCGGGAAACGCTTTTCCATTAAGAGAGAGGCCAATCGTGCCGGCATCGTTCAACACCATCGGCATCGTGCGTGTTACACGAATTTGATCGGGGAGTTTGATTCCCGAAACGGTTTTTCCATTCGGTAACGGAAGTTCACCAACTTGGAATTGTCCGTACATGCCGTTCACTACCGAAATCGCTCCACCGTTATGCGGGTGGTACATACCCATCTCGGCGAAACTCGGTGCGGTGAATTCATAGGTGTAGGTCTGACCCGGTTGCACCATCGGTTGCGTGAGAGGTGCCACACCGTCTTGACCAAATGGAGTTGAAATTCCGTGCCAATGAATGTCTTGTCCCATTGGCGTCGAGTTCTTTAGCGTCACGCGAATTTTGTCGTTGGGTTGCACTTTGATTGAAGGCCCAGGAACTTGACCGTTATACGCCCACGCTTTCACTAACTTTCCGGGCTCGACTTCCCAATCAATAACCGCAGCCTCAAGATAAATCTCTTTATAACCATCGGGTCCTGCTGTGGGTTCAAGTAATTGGTTGCCACGGCCCTTCGTGGGAACGCCGGTTCCAAACTCGGTGAACGCGGCCAAATATGCGGCTGCGCCTTTTTCCATGGCTTCGTCCATTGCTTTGTAATCGGTGTCGCCCGTGCCATGACTTTGTGATGACGCTGCGGAAGAAGTCGACGCCGAACCTTCTCCGCCAACCACCAATGTGCCTTTCATTCCGGCCGCTGCGTGACCGGCAATTGTGCAAGTCACTTCATAGGTTCCAGCCGCTAACGACGAGATGTCCAACGTCGCTGATTTTCCGGCCGCAATATCAGGAGTTTTCGGTCCGTTCGTTACCGCCAAGTTGTGCGCCATCGAACCCGCATTAGTGACTGTTAATGATCCGCCAACGGCAACAGAAATTGTGCTGGGTGCAATTTTGAATTCCGACAACGTCACGCTGACAGTTTTTGCTCC
>CAYOHV010000193.1:0-3305 GCA_964403825.1 uncultured Bifidobacterium sp.
GGAATTTTGTCGATAGCCACGAAACGGAACGCCAAAGCACAATCGGTGAACGTTGAAACTTTGGAAGGCGAAAGTGTTTCGGGTATATCGAGGGCCACGCCTCTACGCTACGCACTCATTACGACAAAGGCATCGGAAATCTCAGCGGCAATCTTTTCCGGATTTTCGAGCGGCCCGAAATGAGCGAGATCGGGATAGGTGCGCAAAAAGCCGTGGGGAAGTGCATCTACTAATCCAGGCCCAAACGCCGCTGGTCCGTAGGTTTCGTTACCAATGGCAATGGTGACAGGACAATGCACATTGCCAAGGGCGAGAAATGCTTGGTGCGCTGAGCCGTGGGCATAAACCTCGGCTTCGTTTTCCGGACGGCATTTCAATGTCACGGTATTTCCGTTTTCATCCGGTGCTGCCAACTCGATAAATCCGTGGTTGACATAGGCCGCTAACGCGTCGGCATCCAAAACTGAAAACGGAGGTTTGGCGGCGTAGTTTTCCATTGCATCTTGTTTTGATGGAAAACTGCTGCGTCGTTTTCTGGCACCGTTCGAAAGTGGGTTATCGCTTTGATAGCCGATCGCCATTTGTGGCGGCATTACGACTGGTTCGTAGAGGTACATCATTTTGAATGTGCCCGGACGCGCAATCTCAGCCAATAAAAGTGATGCGCCGCCTTTGGAATGCCCAACGGCCATTGGCGAATTGAGATTGAATTCGTCGCAAACGGCTAAAACATCATCGGCGAAACCTTCCCATTCCAATGGGCGGTTACGCGGCGCCGATGAATCTCCGTGAGCGCGGAAATCAATGGAAAGACAGCGGTATTGCGGGAGTCGTCGAATGACGGGCTCCCATACCAAACCATGAAAGCCAGTGGCATGGGCGAACAACACATCCGGTCCATCGCCACCAAAATCGTGAACGGTAAGTGTCACGTCATTGGTTGAGTGAACGGTTCGTTGTTCCATGTTGTTGGCTTCTTTATTGCTTACCTAAAACCGTTGAAACGATCTTGGAAATTTCACCGCTGGAGTCGTCGGGAACGATGTATCCGCTTTCCGAACGAATCTCATCCCAATGAGCGGCGATATCTTCGGCGGTGAGGTTGGGGTTGTAATAACCCGGTGTGAGACCAATGAAGAAACGCGAAATGATTCCGCCGGCGGCCGAATAAATCTCGCCGGTGACATCACATGCTTCTGATGCCAAATAAGCCACCAAAGGACTGACTAACGCCGGATCTAACGCATCGCCGGCGGCGCCAAACATTTCTTCTGTCATACGAGTTAATGCAACCGGTGCGATGGCGTTGGCTTTGATGTTGTACTTGCGACCTTCAATGGCGAGAACGCGCGTTAAACCAACAAGTCCCATTTTGGCGGCGCCGTAATTGGCTTGACCGAAGTTGCCAAGAATTCCCGAGTTAGAAGACGTCGAAATTACGCGTCCATAATTCTTTTCGCGCATGATGCGAAACGCGGGAAGCGTTACATAAAACGCGCCGAGCAAATGCACCGAGATAACTGATTCGATCATCGCTTGATCAAGATTGTGGAATGACTTATCGCGCAAAATGCCAGCGTTGTTCACCACGATGTCAACGGTGCCGAAAGCTTCGACAGCGGTAGAAACGATTGCCTCTCCACCTTCAGGTGTGGCAACAGAATTGGTATCGGCCACGGCTTCGCCGCCGAGCGCCGTGATTTCTTCAACAACTTTTTGCGCGGGGCCAACATCGCCGCCTTCGCCATGGACCGAGCCGCCGAGGTCGTTGACCACAATGCGAGCGCCACGGCGGGCGAGTTCGAGTGCGTGTTGACGGCCGAGGCCGCCGCCGGCTCCGGTAATGATTGCTACCTTGCCGTCGAATCCGATGTCAGTCATCTGGTCCTCCCTAAATGAACCGGCGGAGAATGAACCGGCTGATCGTAGCCAGTAGAAGTCGTAAATAGGCAATCTCAATCCGCCCGATTGCTGCAGGGCGAAAAACCACTAGCGTGAGGACATGGCAAAAATCACGACTGAGAAGAAGTTTCGCCGCCGTCAGAAGGTGGCGGCTGCCGTTGATTTACCGGGTGTTCCCGCAGGAACTTTTGGCAAAGTGTGGTTCGTTTCCGGTGTGACGTGGATTCGTTATCACGTTGCTTTTGATAACGGCGTTGAACTCGCCAATGTTGATGCCAGTGAATTGATCGAGCGTCGTGAAGCAGAGCGTCGTCAAGAAATCGAAAATCAACAACAACTTGAAAAAGAACGTCAGGCGGAACGTGAACGGGCACGAAAAGAAGCCTTAGCCAACTTGGCCGAGCCTCACTATTGAGGAGCACTATGAAACTCGGAATGCAGATCGATTACTCCGGCGGATTTGTTGAGTCGGCCAAAAAACTGTCGACCTATGAAAAAGCGGGATTGGATATCGCCTGGATTGCCGAGGCCTATGGCTTTGATGGTCCGAGTTTCATGGGGTACTTGGCGGCCAAAACGCAAACGGTGACGTTGGCCGCGGGCATCCTTCCGATTTACACCCGTACTCCTACTTTGTTGGCGATGACGGCTGCCGGTATCGACGCGTTAAGCGACGGCCGATTCATTCTTGGTCTCGGTGCATCCGGACCGCAGGTCATCGAAGGTTTTCATGGTGTGCGTTATGACGCACCGCTTGGTCGCACGCGCGAGATCATTGATATTTGTCGTCAAGTTTGGAAGCGCGAACGCGTCACCTATGACGGCAAGTACTACACATTGCCTTTACCGGCCGATCAAGGAACGGGTCTGGGCAAACCACTCAAGATCATTGCCAAACCAGTGCGCGACACGATTCCGATTTGGGTTGCTTCGCTTGGTCCCAAGAATGTCGAAATGACCGCCGAAGTTGCTGACGGTTGGTTGCCGATTTTTTATCTGCCCGAACGCGTTGACCAAGTTTGGGGATCTGATTTAGCGGCTGGTGCTGCGAAACGTTCATCGCAATTAGGTCCGTTAGAAATTGCCGCCGGTGGACTGGTGGCAATTGGTGAAGATGCAAGCGATTACGCCAACTTGGCTCGCCCAATGGCGGCGCTTTATATCGGCGGTATGGGTGCGCGCGGGCGCAACTTCTATAACGATCTCATGGTGCGCTACGGCTGGGAAAAAGAAGCCAAAGAAATTCAAGATCTGTATTTGGACGGCAAAAAAGATGAAGCGGCCGCCAAGATTCCCGATGAATTTTTGCAACTCACCAACTTATGTGGACCGGAATCATGGGTGCGCGAACGCGTACAAGCATTTGCCGATTCCGGAGTTTCCGTTTTGAACATCATTCCAAT
>CAYOHV010000194.1:0-3283 GCA_964403825.1 uncultured Bifidobacterium sp.
ATGGATTCGGTGTTACGGGTCGAGCGATGGCAAAAGCATTGCGCGCGCATGGCGTCATGGTTGTGGCCTTTGATGATGCCGTCACCGACGAAATGATTTCCGATGCCATTCGTTACGCCGTTCGTTTAGAACGAAATGTTGACGCCAATAAATTGCGTGAACTTTTGGCGGTTGCCGATGTTTATTTGCCGTCACCGGGCATTCCTGAAACCCACCGCGCATTTTCGATCGCTGCCGAGATGAGTGTTCCGATTGAATAGGAATTTGATTTGGCCTCGCGCTGGGATGATCGTCCGATTGTGGCGGTCACGGGCACCGACGGTAAGACAACCGTCACTACTTTGATTGCCGCCATGTTGCGCGAGTCGGGCATCGATGCTGTCGAATGTGGCAATTTGGAACTTCCGTTAGTGGAAGCCATCAACGAATCTCGCACCCAAGTTTTTGTGGTCGAAGCATCGTCATTCCGTTTGGCATCAACCCGACTGTTTCGACCCGCGGTTGCGGTTTGGCTCAATTTCGCTCCTGATCATCTCGATGCACATGAGTCAATGGAAACTTATGAACAAGCGAAGGCGCGGATCTGGCGCGACTTAGACGCGGACTACGGCGTCGTCGTCGCCAATGCCGACGAACCCATCGTGATGCGCAATATTCCCGCTGGTGTTCGCTGTCTTACCTTCGGGCTGCGCGAGCCAAGTGATGCTCGTTGCGAAGGTGACGCGCTTGTACTCGCCGATGGAACGTCATTGGTGGCGATTGATCAACTACCGCGTCGTTTCCCCCATGATCTTGCCAACGCGCTTGCAGCCTCCACCGCCGCGCAACTCGTAGGTGCAACGATTGAGGGTATGCGGACCGCGTTGCGCTCTTTCACTGGCTTACCTCATCGCGTCCAATATGTTGGCTCCCTCAATGGATCCAAGTGGTACGACGACTCCAAGGCCACCACTCCTCATGCCGTGGTGAGCGCCGTGCAATCGTTTTCTTCGGTTGTTCTGTTAGCAGGGGGTCGCAATAAGGGACTTGACCTGCGTGAACTCAACCAGACAGTTCCGCCCGTGCGCGCAGTTGTGGCCATCGGTGAATCTGCCGACGAAATCGCCCATGCTTTTGCTGGTCGTTGTGAAGTGCGGCTGGCGAAGTCATCAATGGCCGAAGCAGTGAGAATTGCGGCTGAACTGGCAAACGCGGGTGACGCGGTTTTGTTATCACCCGGTTGCGCCTCATTCGATTGGTATTCCTCTTATGCCGAACGCGGCGACGACTTTGTTGCCTGCGCACAACAGATTGATGGTTTCTCATTAGGAGTGATTCGATGAGTGCCACCATTCGCAAGAAACGGCGTACTACAAAAAATGGTCGGCGTTTACGACTCAGCCTTCCCGCTAGCACTGATTTTCGATTGCTCTTAGGCGTTGTAGTTCTTTTGAATATTTTCGGGCTGCTGATGGTTTTATCGGCCTCAGCCGTAAGCGCGTTAGAAGATTACGGTTCGTCTTGGTACCAATTTTCCCGTCAAGGCGTTTGGTTGCTCTTCGGCGTAATTGCGCTCGTTGTTGTTTCTCGTTTCGACTATCACAACTTGGCCAAATTCACGAAGTTGTTCTTGGCCATTTGCGTTGGCCTGATGGTGGTCGTTCTCATTCCGGGCGTGGGAAAAAATGTCAATGGCGCGTCGCGCTGGGTTGGGGTGGGGCAATTAACAATTCAGCCCTCGGAATTGCTGAAACTCACGCTCATCATTTTCGCCGCCGCGCTGTTAACTGAACGTCGACATTCAATGGATGATTGGCGCGAAACCGTTCGTCCCATTGTGGTGGTCTTCGCTGGCTTTGCTGTCCTTCTCCTATTACAACCCAACTTAGGTACGACGATCATCATCGCCTCGATCCTCATGATCATGATGTTCGTTGCGGGTGCACCCGGAAAACCATTGGCGGTATTGGCTGGCGCAATGGTTACGGGCGCCATTGGTTTGGCGTTTATGGAGCCCTATCGCGTACGTCGTTTAATGGCGTTTACCGATCCGTGGGCTGATCCGGCGGGCGTGGGATTTCAAACTATTCAAAGCCAAATTGGTTTAGTGAACGGCGGTTGGTTTGGCGTTGGTTTAGGTGAGGGCCGCGCGAAGTACGGATTTCTTCCGGAAGCGCATACCGACTTTATTTTTTCAATCATCACTGAAGAACTTGGATTCTTAGGTGCGGCTGTTGTCATTGCATTATTTATGGCCTTGATTTTGGTGGGCATTCGCATTGCGTTGCGAACAAAAGATCGTTTCGGCATGTTGCTTGCTACCGGTATTACCGCATGGATTGCCGTACAAGGTTTTGTGAATCTCGGCGCCGTTGTCGGTGTGTTGCCGATTACCGGTGTACCACTTCCATTTGTTTCTGCCGGCGGTTCGTCACTCGTTGTCACGATGGCTGCCGTTGGTGTTTTGTTGAATATCGCTCGTCAGGAGTCCTGAGATGAATCGGCCCTCTGCCGACGAGCAAACCTTCGCGATCTTCGCTGGAGGAGGAACGGCTGGGCATATCGTGCCCGGTTTGGCAGTGGCGACGGAATTAGTAAGGCGGGGAAAAACGGCGTCGCAATGTCTGTTTGTCGGTTCAGCGCGCGGCATGGAGCGCGAGTTGGTTCCGGATGCGGGCTTTCCGGTCGAGTTACTACCCGGACGCGGTATTCAAAGGAAACTCACATGGCAAAACGTCGGTGCGATTTGGGGATTACTGCGCGCCGTCTTTAAGGGCATCGGTATTGTGCGCAAGCAGCGACCGCAAGTCGTTGTTGTTCTTGGCGGATATGCAAGTTTGGCCTGCATCATTGGTGCCGTTTTATGGCGAGTTCCACTTGTGGTGATGGAACAGAACGCGCGAGCCGGTGCCGCCAGTCGGTTAGCGGCGCGCTTTGCCAAACGTTGTTGTGTGCCATTTACCGAAACTGATCTGCCCAAAAAAGTCGTGACCGGTAACCCTGTGCGCAAAGAAGTGTTAGCGGTGTCGCGCGCAACGCAACGCGACGCTGCGCGTGCATCATTAAATGTCGATGGAAATCGTCGCTTAATTGCGGTGGTGACGGGCTCATTAGGTGCTCGCAAAGTGAACGAAGCAGTTTTTGCTGCGGTGGAGTTATTGGCCGATCGCGACGATCTTTCGGTGTATCACGTCGTGGGCTCGCGTGACTGGGATCAGTGGTCGCAGAGGCTTCCTTCGCCTGACGGTCTGCAATACCAAGCCGTGCGCTATGAAAACCATATGGAAAACGTGCTGGCCGCTGC
>CAYOHV010000195.1:0-3277 GCA_964403825.1 uncultured Bifidobacterium sp.
TTGCCTTTCATGACGATCACCTTGATCGCGTGACTGACCGCACCGGTGAAATCGCTGCGATGGAATGGTCAAAAGTAGCCAAAGCCAAGATTGATGGCCGCGAGCCGATTCCGACAATGGCAGAACTTTTACAAACTTGGCCTGATCTACGAGTCAATATCGATCCCAAACACGATGAAGTTGTAAAACCTCTCGCCGATTTATTGGCTGAACTGAACGTTGTTGACCGCGTCTGTATCGGATCGTTTTCTGATGCCCGCATTGATTACTTCCGCGAACGTTTCGGAAATCGAATTGCGACTTCAATGGGCCCGGCCGCGATCGCGAAATTACGGGCGTCGAGTTTTGGGCTTGGACGCAAAGTCCCACCCGGTGATTGCGTCCAAGTTCCACCCCGCACCGGCAAAGTTCGCCTGGTCGATGAGCGATTCGTGCGCAAGTGCCATCGGGCTTCTTTACCCGTCCATGTGTGGACGATTGACGATCGTGCCGAAATAATCGAGTTACTTGATCTGGGTGTCGACGGCATCATGACCGACCGATTACTCGTCCTAAAAGAAGTCCTTACCGAACGCGGACAATGGTGAAAAATTTGGGCTGATCTTCAGTCCAGTGGCCAAGTCTCGCCTAGGGTGAGAGCGTTGTTGGGCAGGGGGAACTGCTAAGTTGCCATGTGGCGGGGGTCACATGGACCTCCTTCCGAACGCCGACGCAAAGCAGCACCAACGCAATGGCGGAAATGTCTTTCGCACTTGTGCCACAACCCGAAGGAAACAACATGAGATTTGTCCGCAGAAAACTTGTGCAACTCGTTGCCGTGATTCTCTGCGTCAC
Organism: uncultured Bifidobacterium sp.; assembly: GCA_964403825.1. Lineage (GTDB taxonomy): Bacteria > Actinomycetota > Acidimicrobiia > Acidimicrobiales > Acidimicrobilacustridaceae > Acidimicrobilacustris. The sequence goes on from CAYOHV010000195.1 coordinate 835, forward strand.
TTTCCTGTCATTTCTTTTACTTGAACTTTTACCGGGCGATCCAGCGACAAAACTTTGCGCCGGTGCTAGTGACGACAAATGCGTTGAAGCAAAGCGCGCCGAATTGAATCTCGATGATCCGCTGCCCGTTCGTTATGCACGTTGGTTAGGTGACGTCGCCACTGGCGATCTTGGAACATCAGCGCGCAATGCTCAACCGGTGCTCGATTCACTGAAAGAACGTCTACCGGTCACCATCGAAATTCTTCTTTACTCGCAGTTCCTGGCGTTAGGTATTGCTATTCCGCTTGCCTTAATTGCGGCCCGAAGAGCCGGAGGCATATTCGACCGAGGGAGTACGGCAATTCTTTTTGCGTTGCTTGCTATTCCCAACTTCGTGTTGGCCACGGTGTTGATTTTGATATTCCCAGTTCGATTAGGGCTCTTCCAAGCCACCGGCTACACGCCATTTTCGGAAAACCCATTACAAAGTTTGGGTTCACTTTTCCTCCCCGCCATCACATTGGCCGCCGCTGAATGTGCGGTGTACATGCGTCTGTTCCGCACCGATCTCATTGCCACTTTGCAAGAGGACTACATCACCATGGCGCGCGCCAAAGGAATGTCGCCTCGACGCGTTCTTTTCGGCCATGCCTTCAAACCGTCAACGTTTTCGCTCATCACAGTTATCGGTTTGAACTTCGGTCGACTCATTGGTGGCACGTTGTTAATCGAAGTGATTTTCTCGATTAATGGCTTAGGTAAGTACACCGTCGATTCGATTCTCGGCCAGGATTACATCCCCTTACAGGGCGCCATCTTGGTCATCGCTATTGGCTATGTGCTTATTAACTTTGCCATCGATTTGTTATACGCCGCTTTAGATCCAAGGATCCGCCATGCCCGCGCCCTCGCCTAACGGTCCCGCATCCGATTCGGTTTTTGCCTCCAGTGGTGATCTCGCCACTGAAATTTCGCGGGCTGCCGATGCTGATGTTGCAACCCGCGATCCCCTGCACAATCTCGATCCCGATCAGGTTGAAGGTGAACGCGCCGGTAAACGTCTCGGTCCAGTTTTCTGGATTGCGGTCACGGTGTTTGCCGTCATCGCCTTGGCCGCGATTTTGGCGCCTTGGTTACCGCTTAAGTCTCATACTGTACCGGTAGGTCGCCCATCGCAACCGCCGAGTTCGCAGTTTTGGATGGGCACCGACAGTCTTGGACGCGACATTTTCAGTCGCGCAATTTGGGGCGGTCGCGTTTCATTGCAAGTTGGTTTTGCCTCAATTCTCTTTGGTTTGTTTTTTGGCGGAATTGTCGGTGTTATCGCCGGCTACCGCCGCGGCCGTACCGAAACCGTTCTCATGGGCGCGATGGATGTGCTGTTGTCATTCCCCTCGCTTTTGCTCGCCCTTTCCATTGTGAGTTTCACCGACAATCGCGAATGGTGGTTGGTCTCCATCGCTATTGGCATCGTGGCGATCGCTCCCATTGCTCGCTTAGTGCGCGCCAATACGTTGGTGTATTCACAACGCGAATTCGTCATGGCTGCACGCTCATTAGGCGCCAGCACGTCACGCATCATCTTTAAAGAGATCATTCCGAACGTGGTGTTCCCAGTTATGTCGTACGCCATCATTTTGGTGGCGGTTGCCATTGTGGGTGAAGCGGCTCTTGCCTATCTCGGCCTATCAGTCCGACCACCAATCCCCACCTGGGGCGGCATGATTGCCGATGGACGTCCGAAACTTGAAAACGCTCCGTGGATTTCACTTATGCCTTGTTTGGTTCTTTTCGTCACGGTGCTGGCTCTCAACTTGGCGGGCGATCGCATTCGTGGATACTTCGACAGTAAGGAAGGTGGCTTGTGAGCAGACGTTTATTAGAAGTTTCAGGGCTCAGCACCTCGTTTGTCACCGACCGCGGTGTTGTTCGCGCAGTCGACGATGTTTCGTTTTCATTAGATCGCGGTAAAACACTTGGCGTCGTTGGTGAATCCGGCTCGGGTAAAACCGTGTTGTCGCGTTCGGTCATGGGGCTACTGCCTAAGAAAAATGTCATTCGCACCGGTCATGTCATTTATGACGGCGTCGACGTCATCAACTACGACCAAAAACAAATGTCCGCGGTTTGGGGCAAAGAAATGGCCATGGTGTTTCAAGACCCCATGACTTCGCTTAATCCGGTAATGAAAATCGGTAAGCAAATCACCGAATCGTTACGTCATCATCTCGGTCTCGATAAAGAAGAAGCAAACGCCAACGCCTTGGCGCTCATGATGTCGGTCGGTATCCCTGAACCGGCTCAGCGTTTAAACGAATATCCGCATCAGTTATCGGGCGGTATGCGTCAACGTGTCACGATTGCTATTGCTTTGGCGTGCGGACCGAAAATTCTTTTCGCCGACGAACCCACCACTGCTCTTGCCGTCACCGTACAAGCGCAAATTTTGGATCTTCTCGAT
>CAYOHV010000196.1:0-3276 GCA_964403825.1 uncultured Bifidobacterium sp.
AACTGATGGGCGTGCATTGTCATATCGGTTCACAAATTTTTGAAGAACGTTTTTTTCGTGACGCAATCGAAGTGCTGGTTCCGTTTTTATCCGCCAATAACATCGAAGAGTTTTCGGTCGGTGGTGGATTAGGTGTTGCCTATACCAACGACGAATCATCAGCCTCCATTAGCGAATGGGGACAAGTCGTGCACGAGGCCTGTCGCGCTGCAGGTATCACGGCGAAAATCACTGCCGAACCGGGCCGCGCCATCGTCGCTCAAGCGGCGATCACGCTTTATACCGTGGGCACGATGAAAGAAATTCCGGGAATTCGCACCTACGTTTCGGTTGACGGTGGCATGAGCGATAACCCGCGTCCGGTGCTTTATCAAAGTAAATACGAAGCGTTTTTGCCTCGTGCCGTCACCGCCGATCGCAACTCCACCGTCACCATTGTGGGCAAACACTGCGAATCGGGTGATGTGCTTATTAAAGATGCACTGGTTCCCGCGGACATTTCCATTGGAGATGTTTTAGCGATTCCGGTAACCGGCGCCTATGGCTATTCAATGTCGTCGAATTACAACAATGTGCCAAAACCGGCGGTGGTTTTTGTCGCTAACGGAAATGCTCGCCTTGTTCTGCGCCGCCAGGAACTTGATGATCTACTCCGACTCGATGTGGACTGATGGAAGTTATTGAGTACATCGCCATTTCGGGCGCCGTCTTTTTTGCCGCATTAGTGCAGAGCACAACTGGTTTTGGTTTTGCTCTCTTTGCCGTTCCGTTGATGACCTTTGCAATTTCCACCGAACAAGCCGTGGTTATTTCCGCCACGATGGGAACGCTGACAAGTGGCCTGCAGTTCCGCGCTGAACGCGCGCATTGTGATGTTCCGACGGTGAAACGAATGATCATTGCGGCCGCCGTTGGAGCACCTTTTGGTCTGCTCATCATTCTTTATTTGAATTCGACGCAATTGAAACTCATGTTGGCGGGCGTCATTGTTGCTTTTCTATTCATTTCGTTAAAGGGAGTCACGATTCGCCGCGGCAGTCGCAAAGTCGACTTCACGGCGGGATTCGTCAGCGGAATGCTCAATACGTCGCTTTCCACCAATGGTCCACCACTGGCCATGGCAATGCATGCGCAGCAATTTCCCGCCAAAGTTTTTCGCGGCACGATCTCTGCGGTCTTTTTAGGCTCCGGCATCATCACGCTGATTTTGTTTGCGGTAACGGCCCATTTCGACACTGAAGTTGGTATCGCCATCGCAGTGGCCCTTCCTTCGGCCGCTCTCGGTTATTTCTTTGGGTCGCAAATTCGACACCGAGTCGGGGAGTCGGCCTTTCGTCGCGTCGTCATTGTGTTGTTGGCGATTACTGCTGTCGTCACCGTCTATAACGCGCTGCGATAATCGGCTTCAGAACTGCCTCGGCGGGCCACTACCCTAAAGCGGGTGAATAACGTGCGCATTGGATTACTTGGTGGAGGAACGGTTGGTTCGGCCTTTGTCGAATTAGCCGCCGCGCAAGAAGCGACAATCCAACAGCGAACTGGTCTGCAGGTTTCAGTAACAAGAGTTGCCGTGCGCGATTTGGCTAAGCCGCGGCCAGCCTTAGCCAATGTGGCAGTGACGAATGATCCGTTTTCCGTCGTTGATGCTGACGATGTTGATCTGATCATCGAAGTAATGGGCGGAGTTGAACCCGCTCGCGAACTCATTCTGCGCGCCTTCCAAAAAGGAAAACCCGTAGTCACGGCTAATAAAGAACTCATTGCCAAACATGGGGCCGAACTTTTTGCTGCCGCTGATGCTGCTGGAGTTGATTTCCTCTTTGAAGCAGCCGTCGCTGCTGGCATCCCGTTAATTCGACCGTTACGCGAATCGTTATTGGCCGAGCCCGTTGATCGCGTGATGGGAATCGTGAACGGAACCACGAATTACATCCTGACTCGCATGGCCGAAAGTGGCGCGCAGTACAGCGAGGCATTTGCCGAAGCAAAAAGTCTTGGTTACGTCGAGGCTGATCCGTCGGCCGATATTGACGGACATGACGCCGCCGCCAAGATCGCCATTATCGCCGCAATTGCTTTTGGCGCGTCAGTCACTAGCGCTGATGTGAGTTGCGAAGGTATCGCGCAAATTTCTGCTGACGATATTTCGTTCGCGCACCGACACGGTTATGTCATCAAGTTGTTGGCCACGGCAGAACGTTTTCATACGCCTGATTCTCTTTCAGTGCGTGTTCATCCGTGCCTAATTCCCAAAACGCATCCCCTTGGTTCGGTGCGCGAAAGTTTCAACGCGGTTGTGGTTGAAGGTGACGCGGTTGGGGAATTGATGTTTTACGGACGGGGAGCGGGTGGTTCACCTACAGCTTCGGCCGTCCTTGGCGATGCCGTCGATGCGGCCGTGAACTTGTCCCGGGGTGCGCATGCATCGATTGGGGGTTTCGTTCGTTTACCGATTCGTCCGCTCCCAGATCTGGTGAATGCATTCTTTCTGTCTCTTTTGGTTGAGGATCGACCGGGTGTACTGGCGGCTATTGCCAATGTCTTTGGTGAACGTGGTGTTTCTATCGCCTCGATGGAACAAGACGGCGGCGGTGATGGAGTAGCGCGACTCGATTTCATTACGCATCCCGCACAAGAATCCGCCGTGGCGCAAACGCTTGATGCATTGCGCGCCGTCGATACCGTGCGCACGATCGGCAGTGTTATTCGTGTTCTGTCAGACGGAGTCGTTGTCGAATGAAATACGTCAGCACCCGCGGTTCGGCGCCCGAATTGAATTTCGCTGATGTGTTGTTGGCCGGGTTAGCCACTGACGGCGGCCTCTATGTGCCGGAATTTTGGCCTTCGCTCACCGTGGGCGACTTGCAGCGCTTTGCTTCAATGTCGTACCCGCAGGTAGCCGTTGACGTCATGTGGCCATTTGTTGAAGGTTCAATTAGTCGTGACGAGTTCGAAAGAATCGTTCACGATTCTTATGCCACCTTTGTCAATGATGAAGTTGTTCCTTTAGTTGAACTCGATGGAATGTTCGTTGCTGAGTTATTCCATGGTCCAACGTTGGCTTTTAAAGACATTGCTCTGCAACTAGTTGGTCGACTTTTCGATTATGAGTTAACGCGTCGGGGTGAAAAAGTCACCATCGTTGGCGCTACATCAGGTGATACCGGATCAGCGGCGATCGATTCATTAAAGGATCGCGAATGCGCCGAGGTATTTATTCTTCATCCCTATGGGCGAGTGTCCGAAGTGCAACGTCGTCAGATGACAACAGTTACT
>CAYOHV010000197.1:0-1022 GCA_964403825.1 uncultured Bifidobacterium sp.
AGCCACGCCACCTTCGCAGGATCGTGGCAGGGGCTCTGCGCGCCGTCTTCAAGGCCGATGTAACGCGCCGGTTTAGCAACGTTGGCCAGAAGCGGCTCCAGACGGGGCCAGACATCGGTCACGGGAAGATCCTAGTTTGCCGAGGGTGGATTAGAGGAACCGACGGGCGTGAACGTTAAGTACAAGCCCAATAGCGGCAAGAGCAGTGACGGTGGACGATCCCCCGTAACTCATCAAATGAAGAGGGATGCCCGTAATAGGCATGATGCCCATCGCCATTCCCACATTTTGAAATATGGAAAAGACAAACATGGCCAACACGCCAACACATATCAATGTGCCGAACCAATCACGCGCCAACTGCGCGGTTCTCCAAATTCGATAACACAACAACGCGTACAGACCCAACACAATTGCGCTTCCTAAAAAGCCGAACTGTTCTGCCGCGGCAGTAAAAATAAAATCGGTTTGTTGTTCCGGCACCCAATCCAGATTTGTTTGCGGACCATCAAATAATCCGGTGCCAGTGATTCCACCATTAGCAATTGCTTCTTGGCTGCGATTGATGTTGTACGCCGATTGCGTGGTGGGATCGACAAAGGCGGTTAAGCGATTGCGTTGATACTCGGCCAATGCACTGGAGTTCAAAACGCCGACAACCGCAATGACCGCCACTATGCCAAGGATGGCGAGATGCTTTGCTTTCGCGCCGCCCACCACAACCATGGCCAGCGTGATCACACCTAAAACAAGGTTTGTTCCAAGATCGGGTTGTCCCATGATGATCGCCATAGGAATCGCCGCAACGGCAAGACAGGTGAGCAAACGACGACCGTCAACATCACCGCGGAAATCAGAAAGTAAAAATGCCAGGGCGCCGATTAATGACAACTTTGAAAATTCGGCTGGCTGAATTTGAATAAAACCGAGTGAGAACCATGACCGCGCGCCATTTACTTCGGCGCCCATAACGAGCACTAACACCAAAAGGACAGTTGTGGCGCCGTAAAAAACCCACGCCC
>CAYOHV010000197.1:1032-3219 GCA_964403825.1 uncultured Bifidobacterium sp.
CCAATCATGCAATTTGCGATAGTCAACAATGGCAAATAGCGTCAGCACGCCCGAGCCAAGGAAAACAAAGATGATCTGACGGAAAAGGAAATTGTTGTTATACGGCGGGATCGCTCCCCTAGTTGCCGAATACACCGTGATGATGCCGATCAACGACAATGCCGCCGTCGCCATCACTAACCAAGGGTCGATATGGCGTAATGGTTCGGTGGCATTACGAGTGCTACGTCGAGACGACGATGAAGAAATAGAGCGCGGAAACATGTCAGTCCTTGTTTCCGACCGTGGGTGCATCAGCGGCATCGGTTAGACGTTGATTCGCCACCACTTCCAATGTGCGTCGTACCGCCGCACCGGCAGCTTCAGCACCGAAGCCTGACTCTTCCATCACCGCGGCAATAGCGATACGCGGATTGGTGAACGGCGCCCAGGCACCGAACAACGAAGTGTCAGCGCGATTCACAACCTGCGCCGTACCCGTTTTACCGGCGACCGGAAAGGCGTTCATATCCCATCCACCAAAGGCCGACGCTGCTGTTCCGGCACCAACTGTTGCGCCACCTAAACCGGCGGCGATGGCATCACGAGTTTCAGGCGACATCGAAATTGTGCCCACTACTTCTGGCTGGAACGTTTCGAGCACATCTGACGATCGTATTGGCTGATTGAGATCGGTATCGGGACGCAAAATACGCCAAGCCACATGCGGCTTATACAACGTGCCACCGTTTGCAAATGCGGCATAAGCACGCGCCAATTGCAATGGTGTCACCACGATCACGTTCTGACCAATGGCCAACTGCACATTGTCACCGGTGTACCAATTGCCATCTTGATACGACTCCGGATATTTCCGCACCAGTTCGCGTTTTTCCGCTGGCGTCAAAACATAACCAGGCGATTCGTTTGGTAAATCAATACCCGTTGCTTTATCGAATCCAAATGAGGCGGCCGTATCTTGAATCAACGTGGTGCCATCCATACGTGCACCTAACCAATAAAAGAAAACGTCCGATGAAATGGAGAGGCCGCGAATAACGTCAACCATGCCGTTTACTTGTTCACCAGCATTGGTAAAGCGTTGCGGCGGATTACCTACTTCGTAAAAACCGGGATCATAAAGAGAATCGACACGCGTGATGAGACCGTTATTCATCGCCGCCACAGCCGTCACAAGTTTGAAAGTCGAACCAGGTGCATAAGCACCCGAAATCGCTCGGTCAATTAACGCGCTTACGCCATTCACATTTTGTAACTGGTCATAACGTTCTTGACTTAAACCGTTAATGAATTCGCGCGGGTCATACGTGGGATACGTCGCTAAAGCAATGACTCCGCCCGTTTGCGGATCAATTGCCACCATTGAACCGGCCGGTGCTCGACGGATCACGCCATCGCGCTGCGGTGTATTACGCAAAACCGCAAGACGTTCCGACAACGCTTGTTCGGCTCGCAATTGCACGTCCATATCGATATGTAATTGCACATCAGAACCTGCCTTCGGTTCTTGATATTCGGCCACCCGTACGCGACGACCCTTGGAGTCGAATTCGATACGTTCGACACCAGGAGTACCGCGCAGGTATTGCTCATATTGTTTTTCGATTCCCGCTAACCCAATAGTGGAATTGATTTGATACGTCTTGGGAATTCCATCGGGATCGTTCGCAGTTACCAATTTGTCTTTGAGTTCGGCAGTGATACGACCGGTGTAACCGAGAATATTTCCCGCCGCAGCACCATAGGGATAAACACGCACCGTTTTGCGTTCATAACTCATGGTCGGGAATTCATCATTGCGCTCAGCAATGGTGTGGATTACTTCATCGGTGACATCAGTGGCCACTGGAACTTGTTGGAAATCGCTATATCGCTGATCTTCTAGTCGTGCTTTCAGCGTTGAAACTTTGGTCGGGGCACCATTGGCTGTCAGCATGTCGGCCAACTTCGCCAACAGTTCATCTTGTTTCGATGACTTGAAATCAGATTTAAATTTCTTGCGGTCAATAGTGACAATGAGCGACGTGCGATTGTCAACGATCACTCGACCTTTGGCATCGATGATGCGACCACGCGGCGCCTCGATGAAGACTTCTTGTATACGTGTTTGTTCCGCCGATTCAGCCAGCGCGGGCGCGGCCATAACTTGCAAATACCAAAGTCGCCCGAAGAGGACGACGAAACACG
>CAYOHV010000198.1:0-3205 GCA_964403825.1 uncultured Bifidobacterium sp.
TGGGTAAGTCAACTTGGTCTAACAATTGATTTGCGCGCTGATTGGTTTGGCGTGTTGATGGTTTTCATCATCACAGTCATTGGTGTTGGAGTTTTCATTTACGCCAAGTCGTATTTTGGAAATGATCTTTCATCAACTCGCTGCGCCGCGGCACTTGTTCTTTTCTCGGGCGCAATGTTTGGATTAGTTCTCAGCGACAACCTTCTTTTGTTGTTTGTCTTTTGGGAACTCACATCGATTCTTTCTTACGTTCTTATTGGAACCAATGAAGAAAAACCAGGTGCGCGCGTTGCGGCGTTACATGCGCTTTTAGTTACGGGTGCCGGCGGTCTCGTGATGTTGGCCGGTTTTATTTTATTAGGACAAAGCGCTGGCACATATTCGTTATCGCAACTTCTGGCACAACCACCTTCAGGTGCCGTGGTGAATGTGGCAATGGTGTTGATTGCCATCGGCGCATTTACGAAATCAGCTCAAGTTCCGTTCCACGGTTGGTTGCCGCGAGCGATGGAAGCACCGACACCAGTAAGTGCGTATTTGCATTCCGCCACCATGGTGAAAGCCGGTGTTGTGATCGTTGCGCGTTTCGCACCGACCTTTGCTGATACAACACCGTTTGGTCCGTTGGTGGTGAGCGTAGGTTGCGCCACCATGTTGTTAGGCGGTTGGCGTGCCCTTCGACAGCATGATCTGAAGTTGCTTTTGGCTTTCGGAACAATCAGTCAATTGGGATTTTTAATGATCCTGTTTGGTTTCGGTCAGAGTGAATTGGCCATTGCCGGTTGCGTCTTGCTCATCGCGCATGCGGCCTTTAAAGCATCGTTGTTCTTAGTGGTGGGGATTGTCGATCACCAAACGCATACTCGCGACTTTCGTAAATTGGACTACCTCGGTCGTAAATGGCCGGTCATGGCAACGATCGCTGTTTTAGCGGCTGCATCTATGGCGGGTGTACCGCCACTTTTGGGCTTTCTTTCGAAAGAACTTTCTCTTCATGGTCTCCTGGATCAAAGCGGAACAGGTTCACTATTTGTAATAGTAGTGGTGTGCGTCGCTTCAGTAATGACGGTCGCTTATAGCGCTCGTTTTTTATGGGGAACGTTCTTTTCATCAACTTCCGGAAAAGGCGTTCTTGATGATCCGGTTGCTACGCCAAAACCGCACCTCGAATTTTGGGTCGTGGCTTTCGTTCTTTCGTTATTTGGATTAGTTATCGGAATCATTCCGTCAACATTGTCAACGTTGGTTGATGGCGCTGTCTCTTCGCTTGGTTTTGGAAGCGTTGATGCTCATCTCACTTTATGGTCGGGAATTTCCGGCGCACTCGGTCTTTCACTACTCATTTTGTTTGCAGGCTTTTTGCTCTTTGTTCTGCGACAGCGATTCGAACGTTGGCAAGGGAAGTTCAAGGTTCCCTCATCTGTATCGGTTTACGACAAGACGGTGAAAGGAGTTCTTACTCTGGCCGATCGTGTTACGGCTGTTTCGCAAAGCGGTTCATTACGGGTGTATTTAGTTGTCTTGGCCGCAACGATGGTTGTGTTGCCGGCGGTTCCATTGGTCGTGCACGGTTGGCCCGACTCTTTCCCGACGTTCGTTGATTCACCGATGCAAATTTTGATCGGCGCGATCATGATTGCGGCCGCCGTAGCCGCCGCGGTATTCCGCCGACGGTTTGCCAGCGTTATTGCATTAAGTGTCGTGGGTTATGGAATGGCCGGTCTCTTTGTGGTGCAAGGAGCTCCCGATCTTGCGTTAACGCAAGTTTTGGTTGAAACCCTCGGAACTGTTGCCTTTGTTTTAGTAATGCGACATCTCCCCGAACGGTTCGCAATTCCTTCGCCGCGTCGCACGTTTGGAGTTATCGCCGTTTCGGTATCGGTAGCAGTATTCGTTTTTTGGTTCGTTCTTTCGGCCGGAAGTATTTCGGGTACTCCCACTCCACGAGCCGATGTTGTTGAAGAATTTGCTCCTTCATCACAACGGGTTGAGGCTGATCCAGAGAGAACAGTGAGTGAGGAATACCTTGCTCGATCGAAGCCGGAAGCCCACGGCAGCAATGTTGTGAATGTCATCGTGGTTGACTTCCGCGGCTTTGACACTCTGGGTGAAATCACCGTGTTGTTTGTGGCCGCAATCGGCATTGTTGGATTGCTGCGAATGCGACCGCGTAAGAAACGGAAACTTGCGACGGAAAATCTTTCAGGTGAGTTGGTGTCATGAGCGATATAACCAACAACAACTCTGCGCCACAACCAGGTGATCCCACGATCGGTCGACCGTCGATGATTTTGGACGTTGTCGTGCGCGCGGAGTATCACGCGCTTTTAGTGGCATCGATTTGGTTGCTCTTCATTGGACACAATCTTCCGGGCGGTGGATTTATTGGTGGCCTTGTCGCCGTGAGTGCATTTGGATTGCGGCTGGCGGCCGGAGGCGTTGATGAATTGCGTACGTCGTTGCGTGTTCGGCCGGAAGTTGTTGTTGGTCTTGGCTTACTGGCGGCCGCCGGTACGGCAATTGCGGGGTTAATCAATGGCGGTTCGCTATTGGAAAGCCGTGAATTACATATCGACCTTCCGATACTTGGCGAGATTGCCACCAGTTCGGCGTTCTTTTTTGATCTCGGTGTGTATCTCGTAGTGGTCGGCAGTTTCCTTTGGTTACTCGACGCAATGAGTTCTCCGGAAGATACGGAGCCGACATCATGACAGTGGTCGTCGCGTTCATTGTGGCCACGCTTTATGGCGTCGGCATGTACATGATTTTGCAGCGTTCGTTAATTCGAATTGTGCTTGGTCTCTCGTTGCTTTCGCACGGTGCCAACTTGTTACTGCTTCTTTCGGGCGGTCGCGCAGGGGTCGCCGCCTTTATTGGTCGCTTTACTGGGAACGAAACGGTTGTTGATCCCATTCCGCAAGCGTTCGTGCTTACAGCGATTGTGATCAGTTTCGCTATGACCGCCTTTTGTGCGGCTTTGGCCTATCGCAGTTGGCGATTGACAGGTGATGATGATGTACTCCCCGATGAAGAAGATCATCGTCTCGCCGAAGCCGTCATGGAAAAAGGAAGTCCGCGATGAACGGACTTTTGATTTTCCCCGTGGTGGCTCCATTGGTAGCGGCGGCGCTCTCCACAATCTTTCATAACAGTCGGATAACGCAGCGAGTGCTTTCCATCATCACTGTTTGTGGATCGCTAGCCG
>CAYOHV010000199.1:0-3184 GCA_964403825.1 uncultured Bifidobacterium sp.
TATCGGTTTTGCCATTCCGATCTCCACTGCCAAGCGAGCCGCTGACAAGTTGGCCGCTGGTGAAACTGTTACCCGCGCTGGTTTGGGCCTTACCGGTCCAAGCCAGTCGCGCAGCAGTGAGTCCGGTGCGTATGTTCAGTCGGTGACGCCGGGTGGCGCGGCTGATCAGGCCGGAATCAAAGCCGGGGACATCATTGTTTCGGTCGACGGTTTACCGATTCAAACCTTTAATGACTTGCGCGGAACCATCAGTGCCTACAGCCCTGGCGACTCGGTCACGGTTGGTGTCCTGCGTGATGGATCCACCAAAGACATCAAAGTCACATTGGGTACGTTGCGCTAAAACCCCATGTCAGGGGCGGGATTCGAACCGGATCACCCCCCACTAGGCTGAGCGGTCCATGACCGTTCTCATAGTTGTCCTCGTAGTAATTGGTGTGCTGATTGGCTTCACGCTGGCCTTTGTTTTGCCGCGACGCCGCACCAGCACACTTGAACCGCCCTCAACTCGGCGCATCACAACTGATGTTGTCGAACCCGAAATTCGCGAAAGTGAAACTGCCGACGTTGTCGTTGCGGACGTTGTAACTGAAGCCGCTAAAGAAGTTGACGATGTAGTTGTCGAAGAAGTCGTCGAAGAAGTTGCGGAAGATGAAGTTGTTGTCGAAGAAGTTGCCGAGCCGGTAGCACCGGTTCGGTTCCGCGATCGATTAAGCAAAGCGCGTAACGCACTTTCCGGCGCAATGGGTTCGTTGGCCGGACGCAACAAAATTGATGCCGAAACATGGGACGAACTTGAAGAAGCCTTGATACTCGCCGATGTGGGCGTGGCTTCAACTCAAGAATTGCTCGAAACTTTGCGCTCCCGAGTGAAGTCGGATGGATTGCAAAACGGCGAGCAACTTTTGGCCGCATTAAAGACGGAATTAGTTGCTCGCTTAGCGGATTTTGATCGTTCGTTGCACATGGCTGAAACGGCGCCAACAGTTTGGCTTTTCGTTGGTGTGAACGGTGTCGGTAAAACAACGACAATTGGAAAACTCGGCGCCCGCGAAAAAAATGAAGGCCGATCAGTTTTGATGGCCGCTGGCGATACGTTTCGTGCGGCCGCAGCAGAACAACTTGGTATGTGGGCGGAACGCTCGGGCGCAGAAATTGTGCGGGGTGCGGAAGGCAGCGACCCCTCAGCGGTAATTTTTGACGGGGTAGAAGCGGCGAATGCACGCGGTATTGATCTCGTTCTGGCTGATACCGCCGGTCGCTTACATACCAAAACGAATTTGATGGATGAGTTGCGCAAAGTTCGTCGGGTCGCCGAAAAAGGTGCCGGTACCGTGACCGAAGTGTTGTTAGTTATCGATGCCACCACCGGACAAAACGGTTTGATTCAAGCCAAGCAATTCACCGAAGCAGTTGAACTCACCGGCGTTGTTCTAACGAAATTGGATGGTTCAGCTAAAGGCGGAATTGTGATCGCCATTCACGAACAACTCGGAATTCCGGTGAAGTTGGTTGGTCTAGGCGAAGGTATTTCTGATTTAGTTGAATTCAACGCCGATGAATTCGTCGATGCATTGTTTGAGCAAAGGTCTGATTCCTGATGTTTGAATCACTTTCGGAACGGTTTGAAGGCGTCCTCGGCCGATTACGAGGCAAAGGAAAACTCACCGAGGCTGATGTTGATGAAGCCCTGCGGGAAATTCGTCTCGCTCTTTTAGAAGCCGATGTGAATTTCAATGTTGTGAAGAATTTCTGTGCGCGTATTCGTGAGCGGGCAGTTGGCATTGAAGTTTCGAAAGCGCTCAATCCCGGCCAACAAATGGTCAAGATTGTCAATGAAGAACTCACCCAAACATTGGGTGGCGAAACGATTCGTATTACGTATAACTCGAAACCGCCGACTGTGGTCTTGATGACCGGTCTTCAAGGTTCGGGTAAAACAACGAACTCGGCCAAGTTGGCGCGCTGGTTCAAAAGCCAAGGACGTCATCCGCTTTTGGTGGGCGCCGATTTACAGCGACCCGCGGCAGTTGAACAGTTGCGCACATTGGGTCGCCAAATTGAAGTGCCGGTTTTCTCGGCGGCAACGACGCCCGTTGAAGTTGCCCGCGCCGCTTTAACCGAAGCGCGCACAACTGGTCGCGACATTGTCATCCTCGATACTGCCGGTCGTCTGGCCATTGATGAAGAGTTAATGGAGGAAGTGCGTCAGATCTCAGAAGTGACGTCTCCTGATTACACCTTCTTAGTTATTGATGCCATGACGGGTCAGGACGCAGTAACTACAGCCGAAGCGTTTCATGCCACACTCGAATTAGATGGCGTCATCCTGACAAAACTTGATGGTGATGCTCGCGGTGGTGCGGCGCTTTCCGTTAAAGAAGTTGTTGGGCGTCCGATTGCGTTTGCCTCAACCGGAGAAAAACTCGCTGATTTCGATTTATTCCATCCCGATCGTTTAGCCGGCCGCATTTTGGGAATGGGCGACATGTTGACGCTCATCGAAAAGGCTGAAGAAGCGTTTGAAGAAAATGAAGCGGCCGAAGCAGCGCAACGATTATTGGAAGGTCAATTCACTTTTGAAGACTTCCTTGATCAAATGCAGCAGTTGAAAAAGATGGGTCCGCTTTCCGGAGTTTTAGGAATGATGCCGGGCATTCCAAAAGAAGTGAAGAACGCGCAAATCGATGATGGAGAAATTGCGCGTATTGAAGCCATCATTCGTTCGATGACACCGGCCGAACGACGTGATCCCGATCTAATTGATCAATCGCGACGCGTACGTATTGCGCGCGGTTCAGGAACCGAGCCATCCCGCGTCGGCGAATTGGTAAAGCAATTCAAAGAAATGTCGAAGATGATGAAGCGCATGGGCGGAATGGGTTCCAAGCGCATCGCCAAATCGCGGCGCAAAGCGGCGAAAGGTAAAAAGGGGAAGGGTCCCGGAGGCCGCGTCACCCAAGGCGGTCGGGCCACGCCGAAAGGTGCGCCGCCCCTTCGCTTGCCGGATTTTGAAGCCGAGTTGAAGGGCCGAGGCCTGTCGTTGCCATCGCTGGGCGATGGAAATGACCCTTTCGCCAAGCCCTAAATTCCGCTTGCCGATGGGAAAGTTGGGTCAACTTGCCCCGAGCACCCTTTTAAGGCCACGATTTAAGGCCGTTATGGCGCAAGCCTCCTAAATCGA
>CAYOHV010000200.1:0-852 GCA_964403825.1 uncultured Bifidobacterium sp.
CAAGCGGTTGCGCCCTAAGCGCGAAACGGTCTCATACCTAAGCCGCAATGACTGGCGGCGTAGACTTACGTCATGACCTCCCCCCGCGCCCTCATTACCGGTATCACCGGACAAGACGGTTCGTATTTAGCCGAACTGCTTTTACAAAAGGGCTACCACGTCATCGGAATGGTGCGTCGTTCCTCAACGGTGAACTTCGAACGCATCGGGCACTTACAGCACGATATTGAAATTGTGCCGGGCGATCTGCTCGATGAAGTTTCCATGATTCAAATCATGCGCACTCATCAACCCACCGAGGTGTACAACCTGGCCGCACAATCATTTGTGCAGACGTCATTTGGTCAACCAGTTCTTACCGGCGAAACTACCGCTTTAGGTGTTACTCGCCTACTCGATGCCATTCGTCTCGCCGATCACGATGTTCGTTTCTATCAAGCGTCATCCAGTGAGATGTTCGGCAAAGTTGTTGAAGTTCCTCAGCGCGAAACGACACCGTTCTATCCGCGCAGTCCCTATGGCGTCGCCAAACTTTATGGACACTGGATCACCGTGAACTACCGCGAGAGTTACGGCATGCACGCCAGTTCGGGCATTTTGTTTAATCATGAAAGCCCGCGTCGTGGTCTCGAATTCGTTACCCGCAAAATCGCTTATGGCGTTGCCCGCATTAAGCATGGTCTCGAACGTGAATTGCGTTTAGGCAATTTAGATGCGCAACGCGATTGGGGTTTTGCCGGTGATTACGTTGAAGCCATGTGGTTGATGTTGCAACAAGATCAGCCCAGCGACTTTGTGATCTCCACTGATGAAACCCATTCGGTGCGCGAATTCTGTGAAGTTGCGTTTTCT
>CAYOHV010000200.1:862-3171 GCA_964403825.1 uncultured Bifidobacterium sp.
TCAATTGGCAAGACCATGTCGTGGTTGATGAACGTTTCCTCCGCCCCGCTGAAGTTGATCTCTTGGTCGGCGATGCGTCGCATGCCCGTAAAACCCTTGGTTGGGCCCCGAAAACGTCGTTCGACCAACTCGTTCGCATGATGGTCGAGGCTGATATGGACCTCGTCACCCGTCAGCAACGTAATCTCACTACGTGATCAGCGTTTTATCCGGAGGAGTTGGCGCGGCGCGAATGTTGCGCGGCATCTTGAGTGTTGTTCCACCGGCTGACGTCACTGCGATTGTGAACGTTGGTGACGATATTTCGTTACATGGCCTCACTATTTGTCCCGACCTCGACACGGTGACCTACACGCTGGCCAATGCGATCGATCCCGAACGCGGTTGGGGTTTAGCCAACGAGTCATGGCAAGCCATGTCGATGCTGTCGAAATATGGCGGCATTGATTGGTTCAACTTGGGTGATCGCGATCTCGGTACACATATGTATCGCTCGCAACGACTGGCTGAAGGTGCATCGTTAGCGCAAGTGACCGCCGAAATCGCCAAAGCATGGGATCTCGAACTTTCAATCCTTCCCGCCACCTGCGATTCGTTACGCACGATGGTCACGTTAAGTAGCGGAGAAGAAGTTTCGTTCCAGGAATATTTCGTGCGCCTCGCCCATCAAGTTCCGGTGCAATCAGTTCGCTTTGTGGGCGCCGAATCGGCACGTGCCACCGATGGTGTGCTGGCCGCTATGGAATCATCGGAAGTCATTGTGATTGCACCCTCGAATCCCATTGTTTCGATCGGTCCGCTGTTGGCCATTAGCGAAATCGAAAGAGCGTTGCGCGCCTATCGCCACAAAGTGGTGGCCGTCTCTCCCATCATCGGCGGTGCCGCATTAAAAGGTCCGGCCGATCGCATGCTCAATGAACTCGGCCATGAACAATCAGCGTTGGGTGTGGCCATGATGTATCGCGAGTACGCCGCCGCACTAGTGATCGATTCGGTTGACGAACATCTCGTTCCCGCCATCGAAGCGTTAGATATGAAATGCGTGGCCACGAACACCATCATGAAAACAAAAGAAATCTCGGCCGCATTAGCCAACACCGTGCTGGGCGTGTTCTCATGAGCCGGATGGAAATTTTCGGCATTGACGGAATCGGCGAAATTCAACCCGGCGATGATTTAGCCGACATCATCGCCACGGCTGCGGCCAGTTCACCCAACACGCAATTACAAAATGGCGATGTCGTTGTGGTGACACAAAAGATCGTTTCCAAAGCCGAAAATCGTTTAGTAAAGATCGACCCCAACGATCCTCTTTCGCATAAGCCCTTGGTTGAACAAGAGGCTGTGCGCGTTTTACGTCGCCGTGGCGATTTACTGCTCACTGAAACCACGCATGGTTTCGTTTGCGCCAATGCCGGTATTGATCTTTCCAATGTTGAAAGCGGATGGGCGGCGTTGTTGCCGGTTGATCCCGATCGTTCGGCGCGGCGTATTCGTGATGGGCTTCGTCATAAAGCCAATGCGGAAGTTGCCGTGATCATTTCCGACACGTTCGGGCGCACATGGCGACGCGGCGTCACCGATGTTGCCATTGGCAGCGCCGGCATTCTTCCCATTTTGGATTTACGGGGAACTCCCGATGCGTTGGGAAGAGAAATGCATGTCACCGAAGTGGCCATCGTGGATGAAATTGCCGGTGCGGCTGAATTAGTGATGGGCAAAACCACCAATATTCCCGTCGCCGTTGTGCGCGGTGTGGAAGCACATTGGTTAGGCGATGGCAACGTCAAAGATGACATCGTGCGCCATCCCACCGATGATTTATTCCGCTAAAGCAATTAGCGCTGCGCGAACCATTCCATAACGCGCCGACATCCATCAGCTAAGGATGTGGCCGGTTGCCATTGCAATTCAGTTTCCGCTCGTTTCGGCGAAAGCGAACTGCGTGCTAATTCACCAACACGCGCCGGAGCATAAACCGGTGCGGTTTTTACATCGATGGCCTCGGCCATTGTCTTGTAAAGCGTGTTCACACTTGTTTCAACACCAGTGCCGATATTGAAACGACGTTGCGTTCCGGCGAAGGCGGCTTTATAAAACGCATCCACCACATCGTCGACATAAACAAAGTCACGGGTTTGTTCGCCAGTACCGAAAATCGTGCATTGCTCATTGGCCAACAACTTCCCCGCGAAAATGGCCACTACTCCGGCTTCACCATGAGGGTCTTGGCGGGGACCATAAACATTGGCGAGCGCCATTGACGCCCAATCGGTGCCATGTAAAACACCGAAGGCGAAGAGATAGTC
>CAYOHV010000201.1:0-3161 GCA_964403825.1 uncultured Bifidobacterium sp.
AGGCCGCCGTCGTGGCTTCTTCTAACGCGTTGGCCAAAACATTTCCGTCAACTTCATTTGCTTCGCGCACTACCGAAACAACGCCACGCAAGATTTGCGAAAGGATGACGCCGGAATTTCCGCGCGCACCCATCAGCGAACCATGAGCTATCGCCTGACAAATTGATTGCAGATCCTCGCCGGCGCTTTCCAACTCGGTCGCCACTGACGCCAAGGTCAACGCCATGTTGGTTCCGGTATCGCCGTCGGGCACGGGATAAACATTGAGTCGGTTAATCGACTCACGATGGGCCGCGAGAAGGTCGGCATAACCGTTTACAAGGGCCCGCAGATCGCTAGCGGTCAGGCTCAGAACCATTGACACATCCGAGAGACTACCGATCTAGGAGCCACCGGCGGGGTGTCGAGTTGGAATTCCTCCTCCGGAATTGGGTCTCGAGGGCGGGGCTGCTACCATTCGGCGTCCGTTTGTCGAAGGAGTTGACGGCATGGCAGCAGTATGCGAGGTCTGTGGAAAGCGCCCATCATTTGGTATGGCCGTGAGCCACTCCCATCGCCGCACCAAGCGTCGCTGGAACCCGAATATTCAACGCATTCGCGCCGTAGTCAACGGCTCCACCAAGCGCGTCAATGTTTGTACGTCATGCATTAAGGCCGGCAAAGTCGTCAAGGCTGCTCGCTGATAGCCATGCAAGGCGTCATTAAATCCTGGGATCCAGTATCAGGTGTCGGAACAGTTATCTGTGACACCGATCTCAATGATTATGAATTCACCCGTCAAGCGATTGAGGGTTCAGTTTTTCGCATGTTGCGTCAAGGCCAGCGAGTTGTTTTTGACGTTGAAAATGGCTTGGCCACACGATTCCGTATGGGTTCGGAAGTCGATATGGGAACCCCCGGTTTCGCCCAGCCCCACCCTGGCTCTGTGCAACATCCTCAGGGCTAGTTCGAGGATCGTTCCGGGCAACTAATCCTCTACGCTTAACCTATTCAAATGTTCTCAACCCAAAGTTGAGAACATCCCATCCCCCACTCCGCTTCGGCGGAATTCGACAACGATGTCGGAGGAACCATGGCCGGTACCACCACTAACCAGAAACTTATTGATTGGGTTGAGCAATGGCGTGAAGTCTTGCAACCTGATTCCGTTTACTGGTGCGATGGATCAGCGGAAGAGTACGACCGTTTATGCGGCGAACTTGTTGCTGGTGGAACATTCCGCACGTTGAACGAAGCAAAGCGACCCAATAGTTATTTGGCGTTATCTGACCCGGGTGACGTTGCACGCGTTGAAGATCGCACATTCATTTGTTCAGAACGAGAAATCGACGCGGGCCCAACCAACAATTGGCGTCCGCCGGCAGAAATGAAAGCCGAACTTCTTTCTCTTTATCGCGGTGCCATGAAGGGCCGCACCATGTACGTGGTTCCATTTTCAATGGGCCCGCTTGGTTCGCCGATTGCTCATATCGGTGTGCAACTTTCTGACTCGGCGTATGTAGCCGTCAACATGCGCATCATGACCCGCATGGGTCAAGGCGCATTAGATGTGCTTGGCAACGGCGACTGGGTGCCATGTGTGCATTCCGTTGGTATGCCTCTAGCGGACGGACAACAAGATGTTCCGTGGCCGTGCGATGCCGAAAACAAGTACATCGTTCATTTCCCAGAGACGCGCGAAATTTGGTCGTACGGATCGGGTTACGGCGGCAATGCGCTCTTAGGCAAAAAGTGTTTTGCATTACGTATCGCTTCCACCATGGCACGCGATAACGGTTGGATGGCTGAGCACATGCTCATCCTCGGTCTGACTTCACCCGAAGGCACAAAGAAGTACGTTGCCGCGGCATTCCCGTCGGCCTGCGGAAAAACCAATATGGCGATGTTGATCCCAACATTGCCGGGTTGGAAAGTTGAAACCGTCGGTGACGATATTGCGTGGATGAAGTTCGGCGCTGATGGTCGTCTGTATGCCATCAATCCCGAAGCAGGATTCTTCGGTGTTGCTCCGGGAACTTCGGAAAAGTCGAATATGAACGCGTTGCATTCGGTAGATGGCAACTCCATCTTCACCAACTGCGCGCTCACCGATGATGGCGACGTGTGGTGGGAAGACCTCACCGATAAAGCGCCAGCACACTTGGTCGATTGGAAAGGCGAAGATTGGACTCCCGAAAAGGGAACACCCGCCGCTCATCCCAATGCGCGTTTTACTGCGCCGGCATCACAGTGTCCTTCAATCGCACCCGAATGGGAAGACCCGGCCGGTGTTCCGATTTCCGCCATTCTCTTTGGCGGACGTCGCGCCACCAATGTTCCATTGGTGACCGAGTCCTACGACTGGCAACAAGGCGTCTTCCTCGGTTCGATCATGTCGTCAGAAAAGACCGCAGCGGCGGCCGGCACCATCGGCGAATTGCGTTTCGACCCGTTCGCCATGCTCCCGTTCTGCGGATACAACATGGGCGACTACTTCAATCATTGGTTGAAGATCGGTAATGCCACTGACGCCAGCAAGTTGCCCAAGTTGTTCTGGGTGAACTGGTTCCGTAAGGGTGACGATGGTTCGTTCTTATGGCCAGGCTTTGGCGAGAACTCACGCGTTCTGAAGTGGATTGTGGAACGTCTCGAAGGAAAAGCCGGTGCAGTTGATACGGCCATCGGTCGTGTCCCCACCCCGGCCGATCTCGATATCAACGGTCTCGATATCGATGCTGACACCATGACCACGTTGTTGTCGGTTGATAACGATGCATGGCGCGCTGAAATTCCGCAGATTGAATCTCATTACGATTCAATTGGATCGCAATTGCCTTCCGAGTTACGCGACGAACTGCGCGAACTCGAAAAGCGTTTGGCGGAATAACAACTCAGACTTGGCCGACCAACATTGCTCGGATACCAAGTCCCATCAAAAACAAACTGCCAAGCCCGTATAACAAATACAGGCGATGGCTGAGTTGCGTTCGGTACGAATACAAAATGGCAACGGCAACGATGGCCACGAATCCGTAGAACATATGGAACTGCGGTGCCTCAATGCCTTGGCCGGCAACCATGCCGACGCCGAAAGCCACTTGAATAAAAATTGAAATTTGCGCGGCCACAACGAACCACCACATGGCCCGTGTTCGCAATGATTCGAGCCAATTGGCGGCCAA
>CAYOHV010000202.1:0-3092 GCA_964403825.1 uncultured Bifidobacterium sp.
GGTCCCGGCACGCTTACGTTGATTGCTGGTTTAGCAATTTTGGCGTCGGAAATTCCGTTCTTTAAGCGTTTGCTTGATTTAGTGCGCGATCGAGTGCCGCAAGATGAACACGGGAAAGTTTCCAAAAAAGTGATTGCCGCATCGATAACGGTCAGCGTGCTCTCTCTGGCACTTTCGTTGTGGTGGTCGTTCTTCCGTTAATTGGTTACGGAACTAACGCATCCCATTTGGTTGCGACATCAACATTGCCGATGATCTCAACTGAATCGGCGAGCGCTTTACGTCGGTTCCACACCCATTGATAAAGCGATGATGCGTCACCGCGAATTGCAACATCGCCTTTGGCGTGCTCGCGAGTGGCGGTCTGCACGCCGTTTTCGACAACGAGCAACCACTCGCCGTCAACATCAGTGCAATGAAGATGGAAAGAAGCACTTATGTCGCTCGCATTATTGCCGGCGAGCACGGGCATCAAAACAAAAATCAATTCATCAATGCCGTCGGCGGCTGATGCCGGCTCAAATGGTGTGATCGGCATTGATGCCGCGTCCTGCATATCTAAGCGATGAATTTCAATTTCATGCGCCATTCGTCGTAACCAAAATGAGTTGGTCAAATTGGCGCCGGTGAAATTCCATCCGGGCGCATTGAGATCACAGGTGCGCATCGTTTGACACAACGTTGTTGCGATGCGTTCGAATTCATCGAAAAGGGCTTCGTCTCGAGGCAGTTTGGCTTGTTCGTCGTCACCGGGAATTTCAACGGAGTTTGATTGCAAAACAAGATTTGTGCGTTGCAAAATTTTTCCGCAGTGACCAAGCAAGCGACCGACTGTCCAACCAGGGCAATAGTCAACGGGTGATTCAAAACCTGCGTGCTTTGCGGCAGCAAGAAGCAGTTGGGCATTGCTTTCGAGTGTGGCGACGAAATCCATTCCGATTGTTTAGTCGTTCATTCGAACCGAGGTCGTAACGGCAACCCGCTCTGACCATTTTCAGTTTTCACTGCCAACACCTGTTGAACACTGACGCCGCCCAAGCGGAAATTCACTGCCGATGCGGCCATATACAGACGCCATATCCGAGCGCGACCTTCGCCCACCTCTCGAACGGCAGCATCCCAATTGGCTTCGAGGTTTGCCACCCACTGTTGCAAGGTGAGGTCGTAATGCTCGCGGATCGATTCCATATGGCGAACTTCAAATCCATATTCCTGCATCATTGAAATAACGGATCCAACTTCATGCAGTTCGCCATCCGGAAAGACGTACCGTTCCATCAGGTCGCTATCAATTTTTGAAGTGAGTCGTGATCCGCTAGCGGTCGCCAAACGCCGACCCACTAATCGGGCTCGTCCAATGGGTGTATCGGGTTGCGGATATCCCGGTCGGCTGATGGCGTGATTCAACAAACGACCTTGGGGCGGAAGCAAGTTGTAGAGATCGCGGAAATACTCTTCCATGCGCTTGCGACCAACATGTTCAAACATGCCGATTGAACTGATGGCATCAAAAGGACCGTCGTTTACATCGCGATAGTCCTGTAAACGAATTTCGATTTGATCGGAGAGTCCTGCTTCCGCAATGCGCTTGCGCGCTAACTCTGCTTGTTCAACTGACAGGGTGACGCCAACAGCCTGCACGCCGTAATTTTTTGCCGCGTGCATCACCATGGTTCCCCAACCACAGCCCACATCCAGTAAACGCATACCGGGTTGTAAACCAAGTTTTCGGCAAACTAAATCAACTTTGCGTTCTTGCGCGCTTTCTAATGTGTCGGTGTCGCTGGTCCAGACTGCGCATGAGTAAACCATCGAAGGGCCAAGTACAAGTCGATAGAAATCATTTGAGACGTCGTAATGATGCGAAAT
Source organism: uncultured Bifidobacterium sp. (assembly GCA_964403825.1). Classification (GTDB taxonomy): domain Bacteria; phylum Actinomycetota; class Acidimicrobiia; order Acidimicrobiales; family Acidimicrobilacustridaceae; genus Acidimicrobilacustris. The sequence goes on from CAYOHV010000202.1 coordinate 1,870, forward strand.
GGCGGCTTTATCGCGACTCTTCGAATGCAAACCACCGCGCAAATTTGCTTCTTCGGGTGGTGGGGTAGGAGAACGTAAAACGTTTAAACCGGTTTCACGCAACAACTTGTATGCGGCAACTTTGTTCAATGTGCGCAAGTTGACGTTGAGTCCTGCGCCAACTTCCAACATATGAAAAAGATCGCCATCAATATCGAGATCACCGGAGACATACGCGCGCACAATTCCTAATTCGCCGGGGCGAGAAAGAAAACGCGCCAACCCTTGTTGTGATTTCACTCGGATCGTGGCGATCGCGTCGGCCGGACCGGCGGAACTGCCGTCGTACATTTCGATGCGCAGCGGAAGATCACCGCCGAGCGTTGAATACAAAAGTGGTGCGAGTGCCATTGGAACCCCCTTCACGTTGCTTAGTAATCACACTCCAAAATTCGACGGTCTGCAATTAAAAATCATGAGATTGGCCGGTAGCGTGCAGAGATGGAGATTGCGCCGGTGGGCCGTCAAATGATTGTGATTTACGACGACGATTGCGGCCTTTGCAGTGAACTCGTGCGCCGAATCCGCCCTGCCATCGAGCGGACGGTGTCGTTTTTGCCGGCTCAGTTATGCGAAGGGGAGTTACGAAAACGGGGTGAAAACGCCGTAATCGTTGTGGAGGCCAGCGGAATAACCGAGGGTCCGGCGGCGATTGCTCGCATGGCCACTCGCTGTGGGCCCTATGGCCTGGTTCTGGCAACTCTTCTTTCTCATTGGCCGGGAACAGTCCTGGCCCCGCCGATTTACCGGCTGGTGGCCAAAAATCGTGCTCGTATCTCGGGTTATCTGGGACTTCAGGCCGGTTGCGCAATTCCCGCTCGAACTAACACTTGACAAAGTAACTTTTACAAAAGCAAAATATGGGACAGTCGAATCTTCTCGAGGTCCCCTATGAGCGCTATGTCAACCAGCAATTCGTCGGTCACTCCAGCCGAACATGAACTGCCCAACATGATCTCCGTCGATGACCATGTCATGGAGCCTCGCGATCTATGGCAGCGCGAACTGCCGGCCTCACTGCGTGAGCGCGGGCCAAAAACTGTGCGCGAAAAAGTGAAACTGAAATTCGTTGGTGGTCATTACGGTTTCGAGCGCAATGCGCCTGATGGTGATCTTTGTGACGTTTGGCTTTTTGATGACCTTGTTGTTCCCACCGGTTTTTTGCATGCACCAGCTGGTGTGCC
>CAYOHV010000203.1:0-3075 GCA_964403825.1 uncultured Bifidobacterium sp.
CTCACCATCAAACATGGATGATTGCTGATGCAAGAACTCCGGCATCATGCCAAGGGATGCCAAAACCACGACGTAATAAGGATGGTTATGGACAACAACGCGCGCGTCAGGGCGGCGTCGGTGTAGTTCAGTATGAATCTGCACGGCTGGGGTGACATCCCACTTACCGCCGATCACTTTTCCATCCATATCGACGCGGCAAACATCAGAAGCCTTCACTTCTTCCCACCACAGTCCCCATGGATTCACCAACATTGATTCATTGGCGTCGTCAGCCCAGGTGATGTGGCCGGCAATGTTTTCGCAAAAACCTTCATGGGCGAGGATGCGGAATGAACAGGCCAATTTCTGTTCGTCGGTTAATTCCACCCCAATCGGTGGCGTAATCGATGGCGACCAAACATCGGCTCCACCCTTCGAAAGTTCGAGACCTTCGGGTATCTGTGATTCCGCCAGCGTCGCGAAATCGTTCGTCTCGATTGCCATCTATCCCCCCTGCATCGGGACAGCACCACAAAGGTGCCTAGGCCAACCCCCCGCCGGCCGTGCCCTCACAATAGAGCCAAATGCTGAGCATGTTTTGGTCAAGTGTGATTGCCTACACCTATGACATCAGTAGTAACCCCAAGTGGTCGCGTACTCGGACGACAAATCGCAGGTGGCGCCGAATTTCTGGGAATTCGTTATGCCGCCGCGCCCAGTGGCATTAATCGTTTTCGAGCACCGCTACCCGTTTCAGCCGCCGATGAAATTTCGGCCACCAGTTATGGCCAAGCATGTTGGCAACCACGCGGTGGCCCCCTTGATGGGCTTGTGCCCGATATGGGAAGTGCCGATCAGGGCGATGATTGTCTCAATCTCAATGTTTGGATGCCGACGGATGCCGAAAATGCTCCGGTGTTGGTGTGGATACATGGCGGCGCGTTTTCATTAGGAGCAAATTCACTTCCCGTTTATAACGGCGCGCGCTTGGCAACCTCAACATCGTCAATCGTGGTTGGAATTAATTATCGCTTAGGCGTCTTTGGATTTCTTTGTCATGAGAACGCCGATGCCAATGTCGGAATACTTGATCAAATCGCCGCGTTGCGTTGGATTCAGGAAAATATTTCGTCCTTTGGCGGCGACGCTAACAATGTCACGATCTTCGGCGAATCAGCCGGAGGCGGAAGTGTTCTTTCCCTTTTATCGTCACCGCTTGCTCACGGACTTTTTCAAAAAGCAATTGTGCAAAGTGGCGCTACCGAATTATTGCTGGAAAAAGATCGCGCCGCGCTCGTTGCTAATGAAGTTTTCCGGCAAGCGGGTGTGTCATCACTCGAGGAATTCGCTGAGTTGCCCGGTGAAAAAATTCTGGCCGCACAAGCAGCCGCCGCCGGTGCACTTTTTGCCACCGTCGGAACAATGCCGTTTCATCCTTGTATTGATGGCAAGGTCTTGCCGACCTCATGGTTAGAAGCGGCGCAGCGCGGCATAAACCCTGTGCCACTCATCATCGGAACGACCCGCAACGAAATGAATTTGTTCCGGTCCTTCGATCCGAGTGCAGCCAATCTTGATGATGAGGGATTGAAGAAACGTCTTTCGCAACATCCGCAGGCTGATCAAGTAATTGCGGCTTACCAAGAACTCGGTATCAACAACGCGCCCGATATTTGGCAGCAATTCACAACCGATACTGCGATGTGGCGTCATGCCATCGCCATCGCCGAGGCCCACAGCCAGCACGCACCGGTATGGATGTATCGCTTTGATTGGCCAGCGGCCGCGGCCGAACTCGGCGCGCCTCATGGTGTCGATATTCCGTTTGCCTTCGGCACTATTGAAGACGGCGGCTGGAAAGATTTCATTGCCAATCCGCAAAAAGCAATGTCGTTGTCGGTGGAAATTCAAAAAGCGTGGTCGTCATTTGCTCGTCAAGGAGTGCCCCAACTCAGCAATGTGTCCTGGCCGATGTACGACGCAAAATCACGTTCAACGGCGCTCCTAGCGGATTCGATCACAATTGAAAATGATCCTGGCCAAAAAATTCGTCAACTTCTGGGAGCGTAAATGGAACGGGTGCATTACGACGAGTTCGCATATTTTCAAGACAACGTCACTGAAGTTGGTATCGAATGGCGCGGCCAACCAATTGTTCGTCGCGAATTCATCCCCGTAGACAACCAGCGAAAACTCAGCGCATTGGTATGGGGTGACGACGAACCGGAATTCGTTTTCTTGCACGGAGGCGCGCAGAATGCGCATACCTGGGACACCGTTGCTCTTGCATTGAATCGTCCCTTAGTAGCCATTGATTTACCCGGACATGGACACTCCGATGGAGGCGCACAAGGTGCACTTAACGTGCAACGCAACGCCGAAGATATTGCCACCGTCATTCAACAACTTGCTCCGCGCGCCCATATCGTCGTCGGTATGTCGCTGGGTGGAGCGACGTCAATCGCGTTAGTTGATCACGCGCCTGAATTAGTTACGCGCCTGGCGCTAATTGACATCACTCCCGGAGTTGAGGGATCAAAAACTCAGCACATTGCTGATTTCATCAACGGTCCTGAAACCTTTCCAAGTTTCGATGAACTTTTAGCTCGTACGATTGAGTTCAATCCGACTCGGTCTGAGTCATCGCTACGGCGCGGCATTTTGCATAATGCACTGCAACTTGACGATGGAACATGGGTGTGGCGTTATCGTCGCTTGGCTGAACCCGGCGATGTGCATCCTGATTTCACATCGCTTTGGGATGTGGTGGGCAATTCAACTATGCCGCTACTTCTAGCGAGAGGCACAACTGCGCAGTCGGTTGTCGGCGACGAAGATGAAGCCGAACTTCGTAAACGTCGACCCGATGCCTTGGTCGTGCATGTTGAAGGAGCCGGACACAGCATCCAAGGCGATAAACCCGTGGAATTAGCGCAACTTCTTGATTCGTTTCGTCGCGATCAACTCGCCTGAGTTAATCGTTACTGCCAACTTCAGCGGTATAGACGAACTTTAAGAAAGTTTGAGTTGCGCCGAACCGGTGATGATCGGCAAGTCCAATGGGCTGAGCGCACCGGCGGCCGCTTGGCAAAC
>CAYOHV010000204.1:0-3074 GCA_964403825.1 uncultured Bifidobacterium sp.
TCGGCGTGAGCGCGCTTGACGTCACCGGTCGCGGGTCGGGCATCGACGATGTCACTCTGCAACGTAAGACCGATGTCGTGGCCCAACTCGTTGAAAAATCTCGCGCCGAAACCGATCCCTTCATGGTTCTCACCCATACTGGCGGATTGGAAATCGCGGCCCTTACCGGCGCCATTTTGGCCGCAACTTCTATGCGCATTCCGGTTTTGCTTGACGGCATGATCACCGTGTCCGCCGCCCTACTCGCAGATCGTTGTGTGCCCACAGTGCGCAGCAATGTATTGGCCAGTCATGTTTCACCCGAGCCGGCAAGTTCTCTTGCCCTTGCCGAACTGCAACTCACACCGCTGCTTTCACTGGGATTACGAATCGGTGAAGGAACCGGCGCATTGTTAGCGGTTCCACTCTTGCGCAGCGCTCGTAATGCACTTGTGCAAATGGCACGTCTCCACGAACTCTGACGCCGCACCTTTCTCACAATTACTTGCAGAAAAGTGCGGCGTTGCAGAGTTTGTCGACGAGTTTTCATTACTTCGTTGGCGTCACACCGTTGAAGACTGCCTCGGTGCTGGAACCTTTCACATTCACCGCCACAACACTGATGTTGTAAGTGGTGCCGTTGCGTAAGTTCATCAAAGTGCAGCGATTACCTGTTGCCACCGGCGACGACACCACACATTGACTTTCAACCGCACCATTGGCGGCGTTCTTGGCAACTACTCGATACGAGGTGATTGGAGAACCGCCATCTCCGGGAGTGTTAATCCAATCGCCAAAAATCTTTCGGAATCCCGCTTCGTTCCATGTCGCCACAATTGATTGATCACCGGCGGTTGCCGATAACGAGGCTGGCGCGAACGGCAAACCGGAAGGAACAAACGTGAACGTACCGGTCGGACCATTGGTTGTACCCGTAACCAAATTTCCATCGGCATCGAGCGAGGGCGTCGACACAGTCGGAGTGATATCGAAGGAAATCGGATTTCCGTTTGTCATAAATGCAGAGCAACTGCGAGGTTGAATAGCGCCCACCGTGCAAATGACCGAGGACGAAACCTGATTATTCAAGTGGAAATTCACATTCAAATTTCGGAACGTAAACGTCTGGCGCACTTCATATGACGCGATGGTCGACGCATTAAGAGTGGTCGGCGGATCCCACTTCACATCAAAGTCACGACCAATCGTTGGGTTTCCTTCAACGCCTCGCATATTGCTTGGAGCCGAAGGCATGCCAAAGGCTGTGCCCCGCGCCGTCGAATAGGCAATATCGCCATCACCGAATTCGTTGATCGCAAAGACTTTGAATGAATAGGAAATACCGAGTTGCGCACCGATCACCTTGCATCCCCGCGCTGCCGGATCGGTGGGACGAGCTGGGTTCGGAACAGCCTCACAAGTAACAGCAACCAAAATTCGACAAGTACCCCCAACTTCCGAAATCACACCACCAAATGACGCTCGTTGCGCATCAATCGAACATGACCCCACTACCGAACGATCCGAGACTTTCACCGCACTCACGTCATAACGAACAAGCGGCACACCACCATTCGCCGCAGCGTTCGGTGTAGACGACGGCGGCGCCACCGACACCAAGATCCCATTGGTCGTCAAGATACGAATATCGAAACTTTCCCGATGCGCAATCACCGACGGCGCAGGCGGCGCATCCGGCACCGTACTACTCGCTCCAACTGCGCCACTCTGTTGTGCCTGGGTGGGAACGGTGGTGCTTGAGGATGAAACTCCGACAACAAACACTTCATTGCTATCGCTCGATGGTGCTGAAACCTGCAACGACTTTGAAGTTGCCGTTGCACTAAACACATAAGAGCCAATGGGCAAGTTGTTGATGGCGCAACTGCCCGCTGTTTCTTCAACCACTCCGTTAACAGTTTGTTGCGACGCGGCGATAAGACATGAACCAACCGATTGCGATGTGCGCGGATTGGCCGGGTACGCATCAACTCGGTACGACTTCAACGCAACGCCACCATTGAGTGAACTGTTGGGCGTCGCCGATGGTGGTTGTAAGGAAACAGTGGCGGTGTCGTTAGTGACCGTCGCTTGGAGATTGGTGGGGCTGGAAGGTGCGGTTGCACTAAACGTGATTTCGTCGACAAATGTTTCGGCCGATGTTCCGTTGGCGTTCGTGGCCGAAAGTGAGAACTCGTAATTGTTGCCCTGTTGGAAATACGTATTGGTGGCGTCGTTGACGATGGCGCATTTTTTGATTGCCGCCGAGGAAGGAATTGAACAAGTTGCACCGTTCACTAATTGGCGCGGTGAACCGGTGTAGGTGCGAACGTTGAACTGCGTAATGGCACTGCCGTTGTCGTTTGTGCCGTTGGGCGCGGTAAAGGAATAGCCGAGGTTGCCGTTGTCGGCAGTGAATTCAACAACTGGAACAGATGGTGCATCTGGTGCAGCCACTTGAGCGTTGGCGCGTAAAGGTGAATCGATAAATGCAACTAGTGACATCAACAATGCAATGACAACGACAAGCGACATTTTTTTGTTCGACGAGGATCGTCGAGTCATTTTGGGGCTCCCGCAGGGGTTGGTGATTGTTAGAAAAATTACTTTAACTGAGAGCCCATAAAGAAAAACGTCACGTGCGTTGTTGAAAATTCACGTTCAACATTGAACGATTAAAAAGAATCAGATTATTGAGAGGATCGAAAATTGCATTTATGCAAACGCGTGAATTCGTTTTCGTTGCGAATTGTTACACCGTTACTGCGTAACTTTTTCTGCTGGCGCGTGTGATGCATCGGGAAGAAACGAAAACGCGAAGATCGCACCAGTGAATGCAACACCAGCACAAACGAGACAAGCCAATTGCATTCCGTTCATGAACGCATCAATTGCGCCGGCGCGTAAAACATTTTGTGCTTCAACCGGTGCTTGACGCACTACTTCAACCGCTGCAGCCATGGCGGACTTCGCCGCGCGCACAGCATCATCGGGAAGAGGGAAACCATTCCAACTATCAACCAACTTGGGTGCATACACTGAGGCGAACACACTGCCCACTACCGCAACACCAAGTGTGCCGCCCACTTCACGAG
>CAYOHV010000205.1:0-3067 GCA_964403825.1 uncultured Bifidobacterium sp.
CAATCGTGTTGGCGTCGAGTTTGTCTTGTTCAATGCCATCGGCCAAGTAGTACTGATGCCAAGAACCGTCGGGGCGTTGGCTGTCGACCAGCCACTGATAGGCGAGTTCGGCCTCTTTACGCATCCCGGCTAAGTCGAGCGCCATGGCGGCTTCGATGTGGTTCCACGGATCGGCATGTCCGCCTGGGAACCAAAGAATCATTCCATTGGGTTGTTGCCAGTCGGCGATGGCGCGAGCAGTTTGAACAACTTGCTCAGCGGTAATGATGTCGTCAACGGCGGGGATCTCAGTCATTGTGTGCTCCAGCGGCAACGTGTGAACGATCGGAAGAAGTTCGACGCAGTGGTTTGGCGGCGTACACCACAACGGATTTACCTAAAACAGGATTGAGAATCTTTTCGGTCACGCGTGTAAGAGCTGGTGCCGAAATGATGTCCCATTCGAGCAACTTCTTGTAGGCGTTAACGAGGCGATTGTCTTCGCGGTTTGGTCCCACGGCGCAACGTAGCCACCAATAAGGTGAATGCAACGCATGCGCGCGGTGCGATCCGCCGAGAATCAATCCTGCTTGTGCAATTTTTTCCCGCATTTCTTTCAATGAATAAATACGCACATGTCCGCCAACTGCTTTGGGTGCGTGGTATTCATCAGAAAGTTTCCAGCAGATTTTTTCGGGGAACTCAGCCGGAATTGTGATGGCAATAGTTCCACCGGGTCGAAGCACTCGTTCGAATTCGCGTAGTGCTGCCATATCGTCAGGAACATGTTCCATAACTTCTGAGGCAATCACTCGATCGAATGAGCCGTCAGCAAACGGAAGTTGTGTTCCATCGCCACAAACCGATGAATAGGAAATCGTCGGCGCAATTTCGCCGGCTTCTTTCATGGCGGTGGCGGTATTGATAACGAATTGCAATTCGGGCACAGCCATATCGCAGGCCACAATTTGTGCACCACGGCGTAATGCTTCAAAGGAATGGCGTCCGAAACCGCAACCTAAATCTAAAAGGCGATCGCCAGCGCGTAATCCCAACCGTTCGTAATCAGCGGTAAGCATCAGGCACCTCCATGCTTGCGTCGGTAACGCGGGGCCGAACCAGCACCACCCGGACGACGGGCTTGGATATATGCGGTTTCGGCCAGCAGGGCTCGGTAATGCTCAACCGTGCCGACAGCAGTATGACGCCATGTCCAACGATCAATGACGCGTTGACGACCGGCCGCACCGATACGAGCGCGCAATTCAGCATCGTCTAATGCGATACGCAACATATTGGCTAAGGCATCACTATCGCCGGGAGGAACTAACAATGCGGTTTCGTTATGTTCGCCGACAACTTCGGGTAACGCGCCACCAGTTGTAGCCACTAACGGAACACCACAACTCATGGCTTCGATAGCGGGCAGCGAAAACCCTTCGTAAAGAGAAGGAACAACGGCAACTTCGGCTTCGGAATAAAGCTCGATGATGCGTTCTTCGGGGACACCGGTAATAAAGGTGACAACTTCGCGTAAACCAAGTTCGTCAATGATCTTGGCCGAAGCGCCACCTTCTTTTAAGCGGCCAATAACGACTAATTCGACATGTCGTTCGGTGCGTAATTTGGCAATCGCCTCGAGGAGATAGCGCAGACCTTTCATAGTCACGTCGGCACTGGCGGTTGTGATCAATCGCCCAGGCACTCGTTGGACATGCGGTTGCGGTTTAAACAGTTCTTGATCGACGCCAACCGGAACTACATGTAGACGATCCAAAGGAACGTTCTGATCGGCATGAATATCGGTCAATGAATTTTGCGAAACTGTAATGACACGAGGCATACGTGAGGCCACGCGTGTTTGCATTTTCGTAAATGAATACCAACGACCCTTTGACCAACGCTTCCACGCGTTTTCCGCGTGCTCCATTTCGAGACGTCGGTCAACAGTGATTGGGTGATGGATCGTGGCGAGAACGGGAAGGCCTTCACGTTCCATCGCCAAAAGGCCGTAACCCAAGCATTGGTTATCTTGTACGAGATCGAATTCGTTAACGCGCTTGCGCAAGTGTTGCCAGGCGCGGACGCTAAAGGCCAGTGGTTCCGGAAATGATCCGGCGGCGAAATTGGCTACCTCGATGAAATCTCCGAATGATTTGATTTCAAAGGGAAGCGGAAGACGCATTGGGTAGGCGTCGTTATAAATGTCGAGACTGGGTAATTGAATAAGCGGTACCCGTGGATCCAAGATCGGATAGGGCTGGCCGGCGAGGACCTCCACCTCATGACCGAGGTCAACAAGGGCTTTGGTGAGGTGGCGCGTATAAACGCCCTGACCACCTACATGCGGTTTTCCGCGGTAGGTCAAGTAGGCAATGCGCAGGGGAAGTTCGCCGTCGGCGGCCATCTCAGTGCGCCCGAGGCTTCTGGGTTGGGCAGACATGGGTTGCCTAGTTTCGTCGGGCCTCGCCGAACCGGTCAAGGTCGGGGTCGCTTAAGGGATCGCGGGGCGCATTCCAGGGGCGATTACAGCCCTATAGCTGCTGGTCTTCGCTCGCCGCTTGAGACTTTTGGGACTGAATCTGGCGCCCAATCACAATCCAGCCGACACAGAGAACGAGGAAGGAGAAAATGATGATTGGCTGGGGACCGAAGCGAGTGGCCAACGTTTCGCCGGTGCGGGCTTCGACGTCGCGTTGTAAAACCGCCTGCGCCGAGATATCGGTTCGCTCCACCAATGTGCCTTTCGGCGAAATGAGGGCAGAGAATCCCGTGGGTGCGGCTTGTAACGTCCATCGATTTGTTTCGATGGCGCGCAGGCGACTGGCGGCTAATTGCTGCGCTTGTATCTGAGTGCGTTTGTAACTGGCGCCATTGGTGGGATTGAGAAGAAGTGTTCCGCCTTTTTGTACGCCGTCACGTGCGCGGTTAGTGAAGAAGATTTCCCATGAAATAGCAACCGCAAATTTTCCTTCTTCAGTGGAAAGTGTGGCGGGACTTCTTCCTGCACGCATATCTCCTTCGGGGAGGTCCGCATTTGATGAAAGTGATTCGATAAGTGATCGCAGCGGAACATATTCACCAAAAG
>CAYOHV010000206.1:0-3061 GCA_964403825.1 uncultured Bifidobacterium sp.
GTTCCAATTGGCGAGTAACGCGCGTAAGACGCGTTCCCATTAAGAAAACCTCAATCGAACCTCGGGATAGAACAGCCGCATGAGCGAAACGTAATAACGCTCGGGCATACGTTTCCATTGAACCGCTGATATCGGCGCAAAGAATTAACCGACGTGGCACTTTGCGATAATCATTGCGATGTTGACGCACTAACTCACCGTCGGTGGTCATCGAGGCTTTCAACATCGTGCGTAAATCGAGTTGTCCTCGACCATGGCGAGTTGGTTTTCGGCGACGGGATCGACGCAAGGGACGGGCCACGCGTAACCGTTCAATTAAAGCGTAAATTTCCTGCTTTTCTTCATCACTCAATTCGCCGATATCGGCCTTTTGCAAAATTTCAACGCGACTAAAGCGCGCCACCTCCGATGATGAATCCGTCTCCTCGGTAACGGGAGGCATTTCAGTTTCGTCATCCGGATACTCCATCACCAAAGGAACAGGCGCGGACGTACCGATCGAAATTTCATCTTCAGCCAAAATCCATTGACGGAAAACTTCGTCGTAAATGGCAATTTCTTTTTGGTTATGCGCCAAATTCACGCGCCCCGCCCAGTAAATCGAGCGAGTGGTGTCATCTAATTCCCCCAACGATTCAATGAACGAAAGAGTCGAACCAATCGGAACATTCACTCCTGCATGCCGCAACCGATCGATAAGCGAAAGGGGCTGTCGTGTGGCCAGCATGAGCAACTAACTCTGTTTTTTGGCGTCGGCTACCAAAACGGAGAAGTCGGCTGCCATAACCCGATCAGCGTCTTCGTGATATTTGATGGCCGCACCCATGGATGCCGCCGCCGATTGTGCATCGAGTTCGGTACGAGAAAGCGCGCAGATCGCTTCTACCCAATCAATTGTTTCGGCCACACCGGGCGGTTTGTACAAACCTAAATTGCGAATCTCGGCCACTAATTGCGCCACTTGGCGAGCCAACACCTCATTCGCTTTGGGAACTTTACGCAAAACAATTTCGGTTTCTTGTTCGATTGAAGGATGATCGACCCAGTGATAGAGACACCGACGCTTTAACGCATCATGAACGTCACGCGTGCGATTTGAAGTCAACACCACTATTGGCGGAGTTGCCGCTTTCACTGTTCCTAATTCAGGAATAGTGACGGTCCAATCAGAAAGAATTTCCAATAGGAACGCTTCAAACTCGTCATCGGCACGATCAATTTCATCAATCAACAACACCGCCGGCTGAGTTCGGTCCGTCGAGATGGCCTGCAAAAGAGGACGACGCAGTAAAAAACGCTCGCTATAAAGTTCGCCTTCTATGCGCTCTCGCTCTTCATTCACTCGCGATTCGTCACCGGCGGCGCGTAAATGCAATAACTGACGGGGGTAGTCCCATTCATAAAGTGCCTGCGAAACATCAATGCCCTCATAACACTGCAAACGAATGAGATCGGTGTTTAACCAATCCGTCAACACTTTGGCGACTTCAGTTTTGCCAACGCCCGGCTCACCTTCTAAAAACAGCGGGCGCGACAATGTCATCGATAAAAACACCGCCGTGGCCAAACCTTCATCGGCTATGTAGCCGCGTTCAGAAAAGCCCTTCACTACGTCGTCGACTGAAGTCGGTTTCATCACGAGCAAAGGCTAGCGGTAAACGCTGCGTTTAGAGCATTGCTAGCCGCGGAGGAAAAGGAAATAAAACACGGCAAACATGCCAACCGTGACACCAATTGAGGCCACCAATGTCCACTTAGCGGAACTCTGCCAACGCACCTTTTCGGCGGGTTTTTCTCGACGGCGAGGATTGATTGGCTGAGTCATCGACAAACTTTCATCATTGATGAATCGCTCGCCAGACGCGCTCAGACGAAAGTGGCATATCGAGATGGCGAACATTGAACGGACTTAACGCGTCGCAGACCGCACTTTGTACCGCCGGTGTCGCGCCGATTGTTCCCGATTCGCCAATACCTTTTGCGCCGAGCGGATTCACTGGCGACGGAGTTTCCAACGGAACCAATTCAAAACTTGGCAACTCCGCAGCTGAAACCATGGCGTAATCCGCCAGATTGGCTGTGAGCGGATTTCCATCTTCGTCATACATCATGTGTTCATAAAGCGCTTGGGCTACACCTTGCGCAATTCCACCATGGCGTTGGCCTTCAACAATCAACGGGTTAAGAATGCGACCCGCATCATCACAAGTAATGATGCGACGCAACTGCACGCGACCAGTTTCGGTATCAACTTCCACTACGGCAACATGTGCGCCGAATGGGAACGTCGCGGCTTCGGAAGTAAACGTCAATGCCGCTTCGCAAGTTTGCTTCGCCGCCACTTCCTCCCACGAGCGCGTGATCGACGGCGAACCGGCCACATGGAATGCACCGCGGTCGGCATCAAGAACAACATCGTCAACATTGGCTTCCAATAAATCGGCCGCCACCTGACGCGCCGCATCAACAACTTGTCCCGTTGCGGTCCAAACCGCGGAACCACCAAGTTGTAATGAGCGCGAACCAAATGTTCCGTGACCTTCAGCCACGCGATCGGTATCGCCGGCCACAACTTCAATGCGATCCATTGGAATACCAGTGAGATCGGCGGCCAACATCGCCCAGGCCGTGTTGTGACCTTGACCATGCGATGAAGAGCCAGTGAAGACCGTTAATGAACCATCGCCGTTTAATGCCACTTTGGCGAATTCACCTTGTCCACCACCTGGACCGGCCGTGATCTCAACATAAATAGCAACGCCGATTCCTAATTGCACCGGATCATTAGCGGCGCGTCGTTGCGCTTGTTCAGCGCGCAGGGTCGCATAATCACTTGCCACTAACGCAGCATCTAACGCGGCCACATAATCACCGCAGTCGTAGACGGCACCAGTGAGTGTCGTATACGGAAATTGTTCTTTATCAATAAGGTTTTTCCGACGAACGTCAGCCGGATCAAGACCAATTTCAGCCGCAAAAAGATCCATGGCTCGTTCAATAGCGGCACAGGCTTCGGGACGACCAGCACCGCGGTAGGCCTCAATTGGCGTTGTGGTGGTGA
>CAYOHV010000207.1:0-1217 GCA_964403825.1 uncultured Bifidobacterium sp.
CAGGCTCAAACTCTCCATCAAGATCATGACCTCGCCCTCTTTCTGTCCAAAAGCGACTCACCCGAAGGCTTGTCACTTTCGAACGCCGCAAGAAGGTCTGGCTGCGATCGGAGAGCCGGGATCGGAGGGGCTCACCTCCGATTTATTCCCGACGTGGTGATGTTTCCATCACCGGAATTGCTTGGTGAACGATCACGACACGTATCCACTCCCATTTCTCACTTACGCGAGAAATGAGCACGAAGTGGCCGTTTGCGGTGATCGCCCGCACTGGCATTTATTCGTCCTCTGTTCCGTTTTCAAAGAGCACGCTCGAAAGCGCTCCGAGGGAAATGTCAGCTTTCAAAAATGAAGGCAGCCATCAGAACTCGGAAAGACCCGCAAAAACAAGGGTTTTTGCGAACTTGTTTGCCACGTGCGAGCCGACGACGAAACGTCACCCACTCGCTTTTTGGGCGGACCGACACCGTAGTGGTGCGGTGAAGCCCCACGCAACTTCGGTCCGATGAATCCAGTTCATCTGCTCATAACCCTGCCCTTACGGGGGATTTCGAGGAGATACGCCGCCCTATTAGGCGGAGGATCAATCGACCAGTGGTCGGGGGGAAATCGTGTTCCGGGCCGAATGCCCTGAACGGGAGTTGAAAACATAGCAGCCCTTTTCAGGCTTCGCAACATGCCCTTGCGTTGAAGACAACTACCCCGCGGCGACCGAACGGCCAAGGGCGTTTGGGCGACTAGCCCCGTTTCAGCACAAACCGCTGCTTTTTGCCACGCCGAACTAACGCAAAACCACTTTCGGTGAAGTCACTGGCGGTGAGTTCCTGCCCTTCAACAACGGTGTCATCGTTGAGTTTCAATCCACCTTGAGCAACAAGACGACGTCCTTCGCTCTTTGATGACAACGCTTTGTTATCCGCTAACAGATCCACCAAATCACATGGCAACGTTGTTACCGAAATAGTTGGAAGTGATTGTTCGAGTTCGTTCCATTGTTCAACGGTTAACTCGGCGGCTGCTTGGGTGAAACCGCGCGACGCTTCACTGGCCTTTTCTGCTTCGGCGACTCCGTGAATAAGCGCAGTGACTTCATAGGCCAAAACTTTTTGCGCTTGACGCTGTCCCGGATCTTTTTCATGTTTGGCCATGATGGTTGCAATATCGCTCACGCTTACCATCGTTAACTGCAAAAGAAAACGATGCACATCACGATCATC
>CAYOHV010000207.1:1317-3025 GCA_964403825.1 uncultured Bifidobacterium sp.
GATTCCTTCGCCAACATGGTGTTGACCGTTACGTATTTGCCGATATCGCGCAAAAACTCAAGCGCGCTTAATTTTTCGGTCCATTCGCGGTTATCAACCAACACTGCTCGTGTTGGACCAGAAGAAAAATCGAGCAGCATCTCTAATTGCGGCGTAATCGCCTGCAAATTGGCCGACAATGTTGCGGCGTCGAGTAGTGATCGCTCGGTTGAACGCCCACCCGGATCGCCGATCATGCCGGTGGCGCCGCCCGCCAACACGATTGGCTTATGGCCAAACTCTTGGAATCGTTTCAGCACCATCAACGGCACCAAATTGCCAACATGCAAACTGTCGGCGCTGGGATCGAAGCCGGCATAAACGCAGATCGGACCCTCAGTTAATCGCTTCCGCAAACCATCAGGGTCGGTGGAATCTTGCAAAAGTCCGCGTGCAGCAAGATCGTCAAGAATGGCGGCGGTTGATGTGCTCATAGATCTACGACGACTCCTTAGAGGTCAATCGTAGTCGGACCGTGTCCTTAACCAGCGCAATTTTCTCAGCCCCACTAAGGCGATTACCAAACCAATGAAAAGGAAAAGCGCCATTACAAGCAGGGCCGGTTTTTGTTGAACACGCACCGAGATTTCCGCCCCATTCACATCGAGCGCAGAAAAGACAATTTTGGTGCTGCCAATCCGGTGCACCGGTTGCACGTACTCGTAGACGAACTCTTGGCCCGGTTCGAGATCGACATCAAATTGCAGAAGTTGTTCACCGATATCAGTACGCGCAACGACGTTGGCTGTCTGCACTTTCACCGTCGAGTGATTTACGACGACAAATTCAATTGTTTTCTCATCGTCGAAGCCTGTCCATTCGCGCAGTCTCGGTTCACTTTTCACTTGCACGCGCTCAATATCAAGCGATGGCGTTCCGGACTGCGCTTTGCTAATCGCAGTAAATGGACGCAAGGTAATTGGTTGTTGCACCGAGGTTGAAAAAGCGAAGGCGCGCACAACACATGGGCATTCAACCGGAGGTGGCGCCACGAGAAGATCAGCGACAAATTCACCGTCGGTGGTGATACCCACCGTGGAACTAGTGGCGAGATCACAATCGATAGCTCCATTAATTGCGTTGTTTCCGCAAATTGCTATGGAAACCAATTGACGCGGCGGAAAGTGTGTTCCCACAACCGATATGACGGAACGAAAATCAGGTTGGTCCGCTGATAAGCGCAAGGTTGGTTGCTGAACGGTTTCGACCATCGTGGTTGTTTGATCCGGTGATTGCGCGCCGGCCGCAGGAAAAGTGACGAATTGAGTAGCCACGGCCAAAAAAATCAATGCCGTAAAGAGCAAACTAACGACGGGTCGAAATTTCATTTCTCACTCGCCGCCATTTCCGATTTCTGTTTCCGTAACAGACGGCTGATCAAAAATCCCGAAGCCAACGCAATCATTAAAAACAGCAACCACGGAGTTGCATGATCATTGGCGCTTCCTTTGGCCACGACATCACCGTCAGTGGCCGTGACCTCAACCGTCACCCCTGATCCAAAACCTTTTAATTCGGCAAAATCAGCAATGACATACGTTGAGTTCCCCGCACCAAGTTCGGCCGCGCCTTCAAGCCGTTGACGAGCCACTACTCGATTCAACGAATCGCGCACAACGAAATCGAGCGATGGATAGAGACGGGTATTGCCATCGTTGCTTACCTTCAC
>CAYOHV010000208.1:0-3021 GCA_964403825.1 uncultured Bifidobacterium sp.
CGATCGATATTGGCGCTTTTCACTCCGGTGGCATCGGTTAATTCTGAAATATCAACTTCTTCTTCAATGATGACGGGCTGATCTTTTTTGGCACGGCGACTCGCCATTGGGGGCGCAGAGGGATCGGGTGAAGACTCATCCACGATCAAGGCAACTGGCACCGCAACACCGAATTGTGCCGCCAAGACTCGTTCCACATCCGGACGTAATTCCTCGCAACGTTCCGCATGGGGTTTATTCGGTAAGCCAAAGATCGCAGTGCCGTTTTCGATTTTCACCCAATGCCCCGCTTGATAGCGCGCCTTGGCTCGTTGGGGCAGCGCCTCCAAAATCCGTTCTTTCCATGCACGCTCTAAATCGATGAATTCGGGCATGGCGCCGGTCTTAAGCGCCGGCGCACTTTCGGTGATCGGCGCGGTTGGTACCGCGTTTTCACTTACGGGAGTTTCTGGCGCTGCAGTTTCAACCGGTGCGCTTGCCATCGTCGGTTTTGCGCCGGGACGACTTGGGCGCGCTGGGCGAGCCGGTGCATCGGGTGATTTCTTGCGTAATTGTTCGCGGGCCGCATCGGCCGGACGACGACCGGCGCTAATCGGCGCGGCCGCTTGTGGTCGCGGCGCCGCACTTTCGGCTGCACGCGGTGCTACTCCACCTTGTTCTAAGCGCGCCACACGTTCGGCCAAACCGGCTAATGACGTATCGGTGTCGTCACGTGTTAAGCGAACTAATGCAACTTCCAACGGCAATCGTGGATCGAGAGCATTACGTGCGCCCACAAACGCTTCGCCTAAAACATCAACGGCTTTGGTAATTGCGGCCGGACCCATCCGTTGCACTTGATCTTCAATTCGACTGCGATCTGCCGAAGAAAGTCGATCCATTTCGGCACCCATGGCCAAAAGAAAAACATCACGTAAGCGTGCCAGTAATGCTTCACCAATAGCTCGGGGATGTTGACCACGCCCAACTGCGCGTTCAACACAAAGCAATGCGCGCGCAGTGTCGCGTTCACATAACGCTTCAACTAATTCATCAGAAACATTTTCGCTATCGGGAATTCCGCCGGCGGCTACAACGCGATCAAGTGCGGAAAGCGTGTCGCGCGCCGAACCACCACCAGCGGCGATGACATATTCCTTGGCTTGTTCATCGACATTGAGACCGGCATCGGCAACGACATAATCGACTAACGCTGAAAGATCGGCGGAGGAAAGAAGTCGCACTTCAAAATGTTGCGTACGACTACGAATAGTCGGCAAAACATTTTGCGGATCGGTTGTGGCTAAAACAAAAACAACATGGGGCGGTGGCTCTTCGAGCGTTTTTAAAAGAGCATTCGATGCCGCGGTAGACAACATATGAACTTCATCGAGGATGTACACCTTGGTGCGACCGGGCGTTCCCATTGACGCTTTGGCAATGAGATCGCGAATCGCTTCGACACCGTTATTCGAGGCGGCATCGAGTTCATGGACATCGAAACTTGTTCCTTGTTCGATGGCCAAGCACGAATCGCATTGACAACACGGTTCGCCATCGACCACGTTTTCGCAGTTAAGCGCTTTCGCCAAAATGCGCGCCGTCGACGTTTTGCCGGTACCGCGTGGTCCCGAAAATAAATAGGCATGACCCAAGCGGTTTTCAACGACGGCATTGCGTAACGCAGTAACGAGGTGTTCTTGTCCTCGTACTTGCGCAAAGGTCGCGGGTCGATACCGCCGATAAAGCGACTGATATGTCATTACTGCGAGCCTACCGATCAGCACGGCCCGCTTCCCCGTGTGACGGTCAGGCGATCTGCGGCACATCCGAAGTCCCGCTGAGAGCTGCTGCCTTCCGGCCCTGACTCGGTTCACGGGTTCTGATTGCACAGGACCCGACCGCCACACGCGAAAGCGGGCCTACCTAAAAACGATACCCTGTCGGGGCGGTACTCCATTCGGCGACGAGTGGAGCCCCAGGAGGGGTGCGAGAGCGGCCGAATCGGCACGCTTGGAAAGCGTGTGTGGGGAAACTCACCGTGGGTTCGAATCCCACTCCCTCCGCGGCATGGAGAACACATCAGATCCTGCGGGACGTAACGAGCGCGACTTGTTTTTTATGAAACAAGCCATTGAGGCCGCGCAACAAGCCGCCGCACGTGGTGAAGTGCCCATTGGAGCGGTCATCGTCATTGATGACGTTGTTGTGGCCTGTCGATCCAATGAACGTGAACAATCAGCCGATCCCACTGCGCATGCGGAAATATTGGCGTTACGTGATGCTGCGAGTGCAAAGAAGTCGTGGCGTTTAGATGGCGCAACGATGTATGTCACGCTCGAGCCATGCGCGATGTGTGCTGGTGCGCTGGTGAATGCGCGCATCGGCCGAGTTGTGTTTGGGGCACGCAATCTCGAGGCGGGCGCATGCGGATCGCTTTATAACCTCGGTGCTGATCCGCGACTCAATCATGAATTCGCCATCACCACTGATCTCTGTGCTGAAGAATGCGGCCAGTTACTCACCGAATTCTTTTCATCACGTCGATAATGCCCATTCGCTCAGTGCCGTGACCGGCCACTAGTGTCGTCGACGGAGAGTTGCCAGAGCGGACGAATGGGGCGGCCTCGAAAGCCGTTGTGGCCTTAGGGTCACCGAGGGTTCGAATCCCTCACTCTCCGCCATGATGCCGAGTTCACTTCACACGATGATGTCGGCGGACCGTGACGCTGTAAAAGGCAAATCAGTGGGCCGTCGCACAATCCGTCGAGTTTTTAGTTTTGCGCGCCCGTATCGCATGGCCATCACGTTTTTTGTGGTGGTCATTATTTTGCAGGCGCTTTTGGGATTAGTTGCGCCGTTGGCTTTTCGCGAAATTATTAACTCAGCAATTCCGGATGGGAATTACGCGCTCTTACACATTCTTTCGGCGTGTGTTGTTGGCGCGGCAGTGGCATCGGCAGGTCTTTCGTTCTTCGAACGTTTCTATTCGTCGCGCATTGGTGAAGGTTTAATTTTCGATTTACGAGTCAAATTGTTTGA
>CAYOHV010000209.1:0-3020 GCA_964403825.1 uncultured Bifidobacterium sp.
GACGGCAATCGGCCATTACCGGAGGAAAGATGAAATACGTCGTATGCGTGCCCGATGGTTGCGCGGACGAACCTCTTGCTGAATTGGGTGGACGCACACCCCTTGAGGTGGCCAAAACTCCGGTACTCGATGCACTCGCCGCGCGCGCCACGTTGGGACGGGCTGCGGTTATTCCGCCGGGACTGCCACCTGGTTCTGATGTTGGCAATATGTCGATCTTTGGTTACGACCCCGCCGAGTATCACACCGGTCGCGCGCCAATCGAGGCCGCGGCATTGGGTTTGAAGTTGCGACCGGATCAAGTGGCATTCCGTTGCAACCTTTCCACCATCGCTGATGGTCAAATGATCGATTTTGCTGGTGGTCATCCCAGTAATGAAATGGCACATGCCGCCATCGAATTATTGGATCGCGAATTAGGCGGCGAAGGAATTGAATTTCATTCCGGCGTGCAATACCGCCACATCATGGTTGCGCCGGCTGAATGGGCCGAAGCTGATTGCGCGCCGCCGCATGATCTCACTGGTAAGCCGCTTGTTTGGCCAACCGGTAAAGCGGCTCCGCAGTTACAAAAAATGATGGATGCGTCGGCAGAAATTTTGCGCGAGACACCATTAGAAGCGAACACCATTTGGTTATGGGGACAAGGTTTCCAACCACAGATGCCAACTTTCGCTGAGAAATACGGAAAGAAAGCGTCATTAGTAACTGCCGTTGATTTAGTGCGCGGTTTAGGTGTGCTCACCGATATTGATGTTGTGCACTTAGAAACTGCCACTGGTTGGTACGACACCGATTACGAAGGTAAACGTGATTGCGCAATTGATGGTTTGGGAGATGGTGATGATTTGTTCATCATTCATGTTGAAGCCACCGATGAAGCCGGTCATGCCGGTGATGTAAACGAAAAAGTTCGTGCCCTCGAAAATTGGGACGCGCGTATTTTGTCTGGACTGGTCGAAGCGTTGGATCGCCAAGGCCCATGGCGAATGTTGCTGTTACCTGATCACGCCACACCGCTGGCGCTGAAAACCCACACCCCTGATCCCGTTCCCTATTTGCTGTTCGATTCAACGGTCGACGGCCAAGGTGGGGTCTATACCGAAAAAGGTGTGGAAGGGCTGCCCGTCGTACTTGGCCATCAACTCATGAGCCAACTTCTGGCCTGAGGTTCCCTCGAAGGCGGTTCGCCTTCGGCGGCGTTGACCGCTACATTTTCAGTACTCCGTTTCGGCGGAGTTCCGCGTCGGTCGACGCAAACGGCATCGCAGCGGTGATGCCGAGCCACTCAGTGGCCACAAAGTACGCATAACGAGGTTGTCAATGTCGGAAAAAGATCAACGCGCCACGCTTTTAGGTAAAGACCGTGACGAACTCATGGCGATCGCGGCTTCATTGGGTGGCAAGCCCGGTGCGCGCGCCAAAAAAGACGATCTCATTGAAATGATTCTGCAATTAGTGGCCGGAGCCGAACCCCCGAAGCGTCGCGGTCGTCCGCCGAAATCAGCCACCGTGGAAAGCGACGCTGATGCTGACGCAAATGACATTGAAGAGCCAGTGGACGCGGCCGACGAAAACGAAGAAGAAGACGACGCCGAAAATGACGCCGATGACGAAGGCGACGATGCGGTTGATGATTCGGTTGATGATTCGGTTGATGAAAGCGAAGAGCGAAACGCCGATGATGATGCGGAAATGCCAGGTCGTCGCCGTCGACGTCGTGGACGTGATCGCGGTGGCGAACGATTCGGTGAGCGCCCCGAAGAACCATGGTCGGGTGAGCCGATTGAAGTTTCTGGCGTTTTGGATTTACGCGATGAAGGTTATGGATTCATTCGCGTCAACGGTTATTTGCCCACCCGCGACGATGTTTATGTTTCGGTAAAACAAACCCGACAATTTGCACTGCGCCGCGGTGATGTCATTGTTGGCGCCAGCCGACCGGCAGCGCGTAATGAGAAAAATCCTGCACTTTTGCGTATTGATCTTGTTAATGGGGCCGAACCTGATGCGGCGCGTGAACGTCGTCGTTTCGATTACCTCACGCCGGTATATCCCACCACGCCTCTTTCGTTAGTGGAGAAAGCCGATGCCAAAGATCTTTCATTACGCGCCATTGAAGCGCTTAGTCCGATCGGAAAAGGAAGCCGCGGATTGGTATCGGCTCCGCCGCGTACCGGCAAAAGCACCTTGTTGAAAAAGTTGGCCGGTGCTATCGCGCGTAATAACTCCGATGTGCATGTCATGTTGTTAATGATTGATGAGCGACCCGAAGATCTTTCCGATATCACGGATGAAATGTCCGGCGAAGTCATTGCTTCACCATTTGATCGACCGGCCGATGAACATGTTTCGGTCGCCGAATTAGTTTTGGAACGCGCCAAGCGAATGGTGGAAGACGGATCTGATGTCGTCATCATTTTGGATGGTCTCACCAAATTGGCACGCGCCTATAACTCAGCTTATCCCGGTAATGGGCGAGTAGCCGCCGGTGGTTTTGATACCGGATCAATTGTTCCGGCGAAACGTTTCTTCGGCGCGGCCCGCAATTTTTCGGAAGGCGGATCGCTCACAATCGTGGCGGCCTTGATGACCGACACCGGCTCACGCCTCGATGAAGTGGTTGACGAAGAATTCACCGGTACCGCCAATGTCGAAATAACTCTCGATCGATCCTTAGCCGAACGGCGTATGTATCCGGCCCTGCGCATTGATGACACCGGAAGCCGCAATGAAGAGATGCTCTATGGCGCGAAAGAGATGGCGGCCGTAGCGAAACTGCGTCAGCAATTGGCCGCCAAGTCCGATCAAGGTGGTCCGGCGGCCGGCTTGCTCGACCTTTTCGAACGTATTGAAGCCACCGCCGATACCGCCGCCCTTTTGGCTGCCGCCGCCAAGGGCAAGTAGACAAATCCCCGAAAATCGCCCGCCCTTCGGGCCGTATTGCCAAGTCCGCAAAAGACCGGCAAACTTGTAGGCCCGACACTCGACCTGGAGCAACGCCATGAAGGCAGATATCC
>CAYOHV010000210.1:0-3014 GCA_964403825.1 uncultured Bifidobacterium sp.
ACCTGATACCGCCGCCGTTGAAGCGAGTGGTTGGGGGCAAGTCGTTGGTGACGGATCACAACTTGTTCAGCAATTACAAAATCTGTTGGCCGAAGGCTGGACGGTCACGCTGGCGGCCGAAGGAAGCGGGTCGGCTGACCGCCTCCAAAAACTGATGGCCGAAAAGGGTGTTGATCTCGATTACGACGAACGTGAAAAGCGCAGTTGCGCCGAGCCGGGTGGCCATATCGTCGTAAGTTCCGTTGATCGCGGTTTTCGTTTGCCGGCGGCGCGTGTCGCTTTACTTACCGAAGCCGATATCACTGGACGTCGTCGTGCGCATCGTCAAGCGAAGCCGCGCAATTCAAGTGGACAAGGTCATTTCGATGATCTCTCTATTGGCGATTATGTCGTCCACTATCAACACGGCGTGGCCCGCTATGGCGGCATGGTGCAACGAGCCATTAGTGGTGTTGAACGTGATTATCTGCTTTTGGAATATCGCGGTGATGACCGTCTCTACGTACCCAGCGATCAAATTGACGCGGTTCGTCCCTATACCGGTGGTGACTCACCTTCACTCAGTCGACTGGGCACGGGCGAATGGCAACGGGCAAAAGCGCGGGTTCGACAAGCAGTTACCGAAATTGCGCAAGAACTCGTGGTTCTTTATCAACGACGTGTGCATACTCCGGGCCATGCTTTTGCTCTCGATACACCATGGCAAACGGAACTGGAAGAGTCGTTCCCATATGAGTTAACGCCCGACCAGAAAATTGCGGTGGATGCAATTAAGGGCGATATGGAATCAACTTCGCCGATGGATCGCTTGCTTTGCGGTGATGTCGGTTTTGGTAAAACCGAAGTTGCTTTACGGGCGGTCTTTAAAGCAGTGCAAGATGGCTATCAATCGGCGGTATTGGTGCCCACCACCTTGTTGGCGCAACCACATTTTCAAACCTTTTCCGAACGCTTTGCTGGTTTCCCCGTGCGCGTCGAAGTTCTCAGTCGGTTTCTTACTGCCAGTCAGGCCAAGAATGTGATTGAAGCGATAAAGGCCGGTGAAGTTGATGTTGTCATTGGCACACACCGGTTGTTGGGCGCAGATATTGAATTCAAAAATCTTGGCTTATTAGTGGTTGATGAAGAACAACGGTTCGGCGTTAATCACAAAGAAGCGATTAAGGCAATGCGCGTCGGCGTTGATGTATTAACTCTGAGTGCGACCCCGATTCCGCGCACGTTAGAAATGAGTCTGACCGGCATTCGTGATTTGACGTTGCTGAACACGCCGCCCGCGGAACGTCAACCCATCCTTACTTATGTGGGTGAATATGACGATCGTGCGGTAGCCGAAGCAATTCGACGCGAACTTTTGCGCGATGGACAAGTTTTTTATGTTCATAACCGCGTGCAATCAATTGAAAAGGCTGCTGCCCATTTACGCGAACTTGTTCCCGAAGCACGTATTGCGGTCGCCCACGGACAATTAGATGAAGGAACACTTGAATCAACCGTCCTCCAATTCTGGGAAGGCGAATTCGATGTCTTGGTGTGCACCACCATTATTGAGTCCGGAATTGATATGCCGACGGTGAACACATTGGTGGTGGAGCGCGCCGATCTTTTAGGTCTTGGGCAACTGCATCAATTACGGGGACGTGTGGGTCGTTCGCAATCGCGCGCCTATGCCTATTTGTTTTATCCGCCTGATCGATCGTTAAGTGAACAGGCCTATGAACGATTGAAGACCATTGGCGAAGCGACGGAATTGGGATCGGGTTTTCGAATTGCAATGCGCGATCTTGAATTACGTGGAGCCGGCAATCTTTTAGGTACCGGACAAAGCGGACACATTGCCGCCGTTGGTTACGACTTGTATTGCCAAATGGTCACCGAAGCAGTGGCGGAATTAAAAGGCGAACCGGTTGCGGAACCGGCCGAGATCAAACTCGAATTACCGCTCGATGCGAATATCCCGTCCGATTACATCGAACGCGAAGATCAACGCCTCGATGCGTATCGTCGTTTGGCATCGGTGCGCGGGCGCAAAGACGTCGATGATGTGCGCGAGGAATGGCTTGACCGCTACGGACCAATTCCTGCCGCCGCCGAAGCATTGCTGTCCGTCGCCAAGTTGCGAGCGGAATGCGTTCGCTTAGGAATCACTGATGTTTTGGTGGCAAAGGGACCAAGTTTTGGTGGTCCGAAATTCTTGGCCAAAGTTTCGCCGGTGCAGTTGCTGGCATCAGCCACGGTGCGTCTGGGTCGTTTATACAAGGGCGCAATTTACAAAGCGGAGATCGGCCAATTGCAACTGCCATTGCGCTCCGCCGATGCACTGGTCGATGACCTCGTGAGCGCATTAGGCGACTTAATGGGAGAAGGGGAGAGCGCCGAAACCGCCGTTGACTAGGTGAGGCAACGGGACTTCGGTAGTGTGATCAGCGCTGTGAAGATAAAACGACTTTCTCTCATCTCGGTAGTTGTCCTTGCCCTCGCTCTTTTGGGATCGGCTTGTTCGGCTACCAACCCATCGGCATTGACAGTGGGAAATTGGACATTAAGTAATTCCGATTTCACCGAACAACTCAATGGTTTCGCCAAAGTGTATGAAGCCTCAAATGGTCAATCGCAATTACGATCATCGAACGGTGAAGCGTGGCTTACATCGTTTACGGCGGCCTTTCTGAATGATCAATTGAGTTTGCGCCTGGCACGTCAAGCAGTTGAGGACCGCGGCCTTACCGTTACCGATGACGATCGCGCCTCGGCTACAACTCAATTGGAACAAAACTTCACCAGCGCTAGTGGATCGGTGTTCCGTGAGTTGCCATCCGGTTTACAAAAATCGTTAATTGAAGGCGTGGCGGCGCAAACCGTTTTGCTCACCAATCTTTTAACCGAAGCACAAACCGATGAAGGATTGCGTCGGGTTTATGAGTCGACGCGTAGCCAATATGACAATGCTGACTATGTCTGTGCTTCCCATATTTTGGCTTTAGCCGGTTCCGGTAGCCCTAACCAAACACCAA
>CAYOHV010000211.1:0-2985 GCA_964403825.1 uncultured Bifidobacterium sp.
ATTGAGGTTTTCTTAATGGGAACGCGTCTTACGCGCGTTACTCGCCAATTGGAACAACGAGATGCCGATGCCGCCGTTGCAGCCGCGGCCGATGCAGTGACTGATTGGGCCAGCGGAACGCGTCTCGGTGAGTCACTGTCGCAATTTATGAACAACTGGGGCAATCTCGCCCGCGGCGCCGTGGTGGTTATTTTGTCGGACGGTTGGGATCGCGGTGATACCGAGTTGTTGGCCGAATCAATGACTCGTCTGCAGCGCGCTGCGGCCAGCGTTATTTGGGTTAATCCTCTTAAAGGGGGCGAGGGTTATGAGCCTCTCGCGAAAGGTATGGCAACAGCGTTACCCTTTGTTGATGAGTTTGTGGAAGGGCATTCGTTTTCTTCCTTGCATTCTCTCTCGGATGTAATCGCGGGCATAAAGAGGTAGCGGTGAAAGAACTCATTGGTGATATCGATCGGTGGCGAAAAGACGGTCGTCGTATCGTGATCGCCCGCGTCGTTGATATCGAGGGTTCCGGTCCGCGCCTGCCGGGCGCGGCAATGGCCGTCGCCGATAACGGTGAAGTGGCCGGATCAGTTTCCGGTGGTTGTGTTGAAGGTGCAGTTGTCGCCGAGTCGTTGCAAATTATGGAATCCGGCGAACGACGAATGGTCACGTTTGGTTATAGCGATGATGAAGCGTTTGCCGTTGGCTTAACTTGTGGCGGAACCGTCCATCTCTTTATCGAACCATTGGATTGGTGAGATGGATTTATTCTCGCTTTGGCGTACTGAAATTGAACAACACCATCCCGTGGCCATCGCCACGGTTATTGAAGGTCCATCGGTTGGAGCGAAAATTTTGGTGGGGGAGTTCGTCGAACCCCAAGGTTCTTTCGGAGATCCTGATCTTGATCGTGTTGTTATCCGCGATCTGCTGGGCGAATTAGCTGCGGGACGCACGAGCGTTCGTCATTACGGTCCCCAAGGTCAAGCACGTGAAACTGATGTGGCGGTTTTCTTTGAATGTTTTGCGCCACCACCGCGTATGGTGATTTTCGGTGCCGTTGATTTCACCGCGGCCTTAGTGAACGTCGCCAAACTCTTGGGTTATACCGTCACCGTTTGCGATGCCCGCGAAGTATTCGCCACGAAGCGGCGGTTTCCGCAGGCCGATGAAGTCATCGTGCAATGGCCCCATAAATTTTTAGAACAAATCGGCTCCACGCTTACGGGGCGAGACGCAATTTGTGTATTGACTCACGATCACAAGTTTGATGTTCCGGCAGTCATGGCGGCGTTACAAACCGACGTTGGTTATATCGGCGCCATGGGTAGTCGACGCACTTCAGAAGAACGTATGAAGCGCCTAGAAGAAGCCGGAGCCGATATGGATGCAGTGGCGGCGCGCTTGCATGCACCAATTGGTTTGAATCTCGGTGGGAGAACGCCAGAAGAAACCGCTATTGCGATTTGTGCGGAAATAATTGCTGTGCGTACCGGTCGCCAAGCAGCATCGCTACGCGACGCCACTGGTTCGTTGCACTAATTACACGCCAGATTCAACTAAAGCGCGACGTACCAGTACACGAGCGAGATGTTCGCGGTATTCAACGGAGGCGTTGATGTCGCTTTGTGCTTCGGTGCCATCAGCGGCCAGTGCCGCCGCATCAACGGCGGAAGCTCCGCTTTTCACTGCATTGGAAACGGCAGTGGAAAGGATTGGAGTCGAACCCATATTCACTAACGCCACGCCAGTATGTTGCGCGCCATGAACGGCGGCCACGCCAACGATGGCCCAGTCTTGGGCGCGTCGGTTGAACTTTTGGAACGACCAACCATGTGCCCCCAATTTGGGAAAACGAATTTCCACCATTAATTCGGTGGGGTCCATGGCTGATTCCAAAAAGCCAAGAAAGAATTGATCGGCGGGAATTTCGCGTTGACCGCTTTGTCCGCGCACAACAACGGTGGCACCCATGGCTAAGGCCACTGCCGGTAAATCGGAAGCGGGATCGGCATGGGCTAATGAACCGCCGATGGTGCCGCGATGACGTACCTGCGGATCGCCGACATGAGATGCGGCATGAGCAAGGAGCGGCGCTTGTTGTTGCAGCAGCGCGCTGGTTTCCAAATCGCGATGACGGGTGAGGGCGCCAATAGCAATGACGTCGCCTTCCTCGCGGATATAACGAAGGTCATCGAGACGGCCCACATCAATAAGAACTTCGGGTGCGGCTAAGCGCAATTTCATTAACGGAAGAAGCGAATGACCGCCGGCTAAAAGTTTGGCTTCATCACCGTGTTCATTTAATAAAGCAAGAGCGGCATCGGCGCTATCGGCACGTTGGTAATCGAAGGCGGCGGGAATCATGCGCGCACCTCGCCTTCAGCGCAGGCCAAGACGGCTTTCACAATGTTGTGATATCCGGTGCAACGGCAAAGGTTTCCTTCTAAACCGATACGCACATCTTGTTCGCTGGGTGAAGGATTTTCATCAAGTAAGGAAATGGCGGCCATCACCATTCCCGGTGTGCAGTAACCACATTGCAAACCATGGCATTTCTGAAATGCTTGTTGCATGGGATGCAGTTGATCACCTTTGGCTAAACCTTCAATGGTGGTGACTTCAGTGCCATCGGCTTGGACGGCCAACATGGTGCAGGACTTCACTGATTCACCGTTGACATGAATGGTGCACGCACCGCATGACGATGTATCGCAGCCCACATTGGTGCCCGTTAATCCGAGTGAATCGCGCAAATAATGAACGAGCAACGTACGTGGTTCGACCTCATTTTGATGGGTTTCACCATTCACAGTGACCTTGATTTGCATGATCCCCCTTTGGCTCGTAATCGACGCCGTCTAAACAGTAGCCGGTCAGGTTGTGTCGTTCTTTGGCTGAACTGATTAACTGGGCAGATGGCAATTGCTGCGGTGATCTTGGCAGCCGGCGAGTCTCGTCGCTTTGGTCCCGACCATAAAGTTCTGGCGCATTTACATG
>CAYOHV010000212.1:0-2942 GCA_964403825.1 uncultured Bifidobacterium sp.
GTTTTACGAATAAAGAAGTTTGTGACATGCCCTGACACTAGGCCAAAGCAACGGCTGCGTCAGTTTCGCCGTTCGGCTTGAATGCTGCGATAAATCGCCACCGCCGGAGCGGCCACAAACGCGCCACCGGCCATCACTACCCCAGCCACGCCCACCGCCAATAAGAACGGCGTTGCTAATGCGAATCCACCGACGATTCCTAAAAATCCGCCGACCAATAAAACAATGGGCAACATCTGCACGCTGCGATGGACCTCTGTTCCTTCTACGGGTGCATCTTCAAGTAAGCGCGGGTCGATTTCGTCATCGTCATCATCGAAAGGCACAAAGCGATAATCGGCCGGTGGTGGCGCTGTGACTTTGCTGTCGGTGCCATAGCGCTCGTCATAAGCCTTACGTTTCGCCGGATCGCCCAACACCGACCATGCTTCGTTGATCGATTGCATTTCCCGTTCATTGCGTTGACGGGTTTGAGCATCGCCTGCGTGAAAAGCAGGATGGTGATCACGGGCCAGCGCTAACCAGGCCCGACGAATTTCATCTTGACTGGCGGTAGGCGAAACGCCGAGACGGTCGTAGAGATTTCCACTCATTGCGGTACTCCCACCACAACTGCTTTTGCTGATCCGATTGTTAGTTCATCGCCTTCGTTAATTGATCGACCAACACGCAAAAGTGCTAACGCCGGAAGTTCACCATGGGCCGGCGTCCAACTTGTAACTGAACCGACGGACGCGCCATCACGCTGCACATCGGTACCGGTTGCAATATCGATGTTGTCGCCTGTTACTTCCGCTAAACGAATGGGATGAGGAACATTGTTGCCGCGTGAATCAATGCGAGCCACGAGTTCTTGGCCGGTATAGCAACCCTTGGAGAAACTTACCGACGCATCAATCACCCAAGCGCCAACTTCGCCGGGAATTGTTTCTTCGGTGAGTTCTTTTCCATTGGCGGGAATGGTGTGAGCAATGCGATAACGCTCAAAAAGTTCCGACGAAATTTCGACCACACCAAGTTGGGTGCGCAAACTATCGATCGTTGACTGACAATTTGTTTTCGTCATTGGGTAATAAACGTCGAAGCCGTGAACGTCGGGACCAACGGCAGTGGCCACGATGGCGGCTTCACCGAAATCAATGCCGGCGTGCGCGATTGATCCGTCGGAGCGGAACGAAACTTTGGTGACAACTTCGGGATCGGAAATCTCTGCCTTCGTGCGCAACAAAAATCGGGCTAAACGGGCTTTGACAATTTCACCAAATCCCGTCTCAACAAAAAGCGAAAAATCAGAATCATCGGTGCGTTGTAATTGCACCCAAGCCACCACTTTGCCGGTCGGCGCCAAAACAAAACTCGGCATAACCGACGACGGCATTGTCATAACGTCTTGACTGAGTTGACCTTGTAAAAACTTGCCCGCATCGGGGCCGTTGACACGCACCCGTTCAACTTCTGCGACATGAAGGACGCCACGGTCGGGCAAAGTGAGGTAACTCATCTCTCTTAGTGTCGCAGGACAAACTCAAACTTGCACCGTTCAAGTGCGACGTTTTAACCCTGACGGCGTTGTTGCGTCATCCGCCGAGCGCCCGCTACTGCCGTAAGTAGCGCCGCCGCTTTATTGCGACATTCGAGGTCTTCATGTTCGGCCACGCTGTCGGCCACGATGCCGGCACCCGCTTGGATATGGGCATTGCCATCGGGCCCCACCACCAAGGTGCGAATAGCGATGGCGGTATCGATCGTTCCAGAGAAATCGAGATAGCCGACAACACCGGCATAAGGGCCGCGCTTAATTGGCTCTAAATCATCGATGATTTCCATGGCGCGCACTTTGGGAGCGCCCGAAACAGTTCCGGCGGGCAACGTCGCTCGCAAAACATCAATTGGAGTTTTGCCCTCGGCCAATTCACCCGAAACTTGCGAAGTGAGATGCATGACGTGGCTGTATTTCTCTAACACCATCATTTCGTCAACACGTTCGGTGCCAAACGTAACGACGCGACCAACATCGTTACGGGCCAAGTCGATCAACATGACATGTTCGGCGATTTCCTTCGGATGTTCACGGAGTTCTGCACCTAATCGACGATCGTCTTCATCAGTGGCGCCGCGCCGACGTGTGCCCGCAATCGGACGTGAAATGACGCGACCGTCAATCAACTTCATCGGCTCAGGCGACGAACCCGCCAAAGTCACAGCGGGAGTGCGCACGAAATACATATACGGGCTTGGATTTACTTGCCGCAGCACACGATAAAAATCGAAAGGATCCGCTTCCAGCGGGAAAGAAAATCGTTGCGAGAGAACTACTTGGAAAATATCGCCGTCGAGGATGTGTTCCTTGGCAACTTCAACGGCCGCATTCCATTGATCTAAAGAAAATGAACGTTGTACTTGCGGCAATTCCGGATTCGGTTCGGGTGGCGTGACCATCGGTTCATCGATGGCTGACGCGCCATCGGCCGCCAGTTGCGCCAATTTCGAAAGCGATTCGTCGTAAAGCGCATCAATCTGCTGCGCGTCGGCATTTTCCGGAACGATGGCGTTGACGATTAAACAAACTCGCTGACGGAAATGATCGAAGGCCGCCACTTCCCCAATGATTGACATAACGGCATCGGGATAAGCGTTGACATCGGCGGGCACTGACGGAAGATGTTCAACTTCGCGCACAACGTCATAACTGAGATATCCCACTACTCCGCTATGCAAAGGAGGCAGAGCATCGTTTTCGGCTGATGAATACACCGAAAGCAAATAATCAATGGCCGACAACATTCCTTTATCAGTCGGCATGCCTTCGGGAACCGAGCCATCAACGTTGATGATTCCGTTTTGCAATGTGAGCGTGGCGATCGGGTTCCGACCCACGAATGACCAGCGCGACCACCGCTCACCATGTTCAACCGATTCAATAAGAATGCCCGGCGGTTCAT
>CAYOHV010000213.1:0-2936 GCA_964403825.1 uncultured Bifidobacterium sp.
TTTTAGTTGGCGTTGTTGTTCTTTGCGGATCCGTCTATTTAATTCTCGGCACCAACTTGGGCTCACGCCTCGGATTTTTGGTGGCCTTAACTGGTTTATTCGGATGGATGGTCATCCTCACGCTTATTTGGTGGTTGACCCCGCCGGCCATTGGCCCACGCGGTTCGTCTCCTTCGTGGAAACCCGTCGAGGTATATGTCAATGGCTCGGGAGAAGTAACGAAAACCGAGGCGGTTGGGAAACTTATTGATCCGGCGGCTCTGCCTAATTCCAATGAGATTTTGGCTGCTAATCCGAAGTTGGCCGAAGAATTCCCCAACGGATTCATTCTTTCCGATTTACAAACTTCTCATCCCGACATCGTGCAGCAATACATTTCGAAAGAAGAACTGCAAGGTTGGAAGTTAGTGAGTTCGGCGAATGCGGGTGAGGCACAAGCAGCCGCTGACGTCGCCTTAAGTAACGCCAAGATTTTCACCTCAACAAATGAGTACAAGAAACTCAACACTTGGCAATACGGCGGCAAGCCAACGCGTGCCGACGAATGCCCTGATGGTGGTTCGCTTTGCCGTGCTTGGTATCGAGTTCGCACTGCGTTCATGTTTAAGAACCCCACCAATTACTCGGTGGTGCAGGTTCAACGCGTTGTGCCTCAGGCAACTATTCCTGGTCAGGCACCACCACTTCCACGCGTTGATCAAACGCAACCCGTGATTTCAGTAGTAATGGTTCGAGATTTAGGAACCGAGCGTGTTACGCCGTTCCTCTATTTCGTCATAAGTCTTTCTCTGTTCGTGCTCTTCGCTTGGATCTTGCATAACCGCGACAAGATCCTCATGAAGAACAAAGCACTTGCAGAGGCGGCATCGAAGGAGAGTTAAGTGGGCCAGTATCTGCCCATCTTCGCGATGCTGGTGTTGGCCATTGTCTTCGCCGGAGTAAGCCGCGTCGTTTCGCAATTGTTAGCGCCGCGTCGTCCTTCGGTTCCGAAGTCATCTCCTTATGAATGTGGCATCGTGCCTGGAAAAGAACCGCCGGAACGTTTTCCGGTGAAGTTCTTTTTGGTGGCGATGATTTTCATCGTGTTCGACATTGAAATCATCTTTTGGTTCCCATTCTCAATCATCTTCCGCGAACTCGGTGGATTCGGTATTGCTGCCATCCTCATTTTCACTGCTGCGGTGTTCGAGTCATTCGTCTATCTCATTAGCAATGGCGCATTGGATTGGGGTCCGTTAAAGCGGGAAAAGCGTTCGGAAATTGTTTCTCCGGCGCGCACCACTACCACCACCATCCGTCGCGTCGGCACCGTCGGTCGTCCCAGCGAAGAGGCTGCGTAAATGTCAAACGAAACACGTGCACGCGGCGGACTTTTAGAGTCAGGTCTTGAAGGTCTTCAACACAACTTTTTGACGGGCACCCTTGAAGGTTTAGTGAAGTGGGCCCGTTCCCATTCGGTTATGCCCGCTACATTCGGTTTGGCTTGTTGCGCCATCGAAATGATGGCGGCCGGTGGTCCCCATTACGACTTAGCTCGCTATGGCATGGAAGTTTTCCGCGCTTCGCCGCGTCAGGCTGATCTCATGATCGTTGCTGGTCGCGTTTCACAAAAGATGGCGCCGGTACTTCGTCAGATTTACGACCAGATGATGGAACCCAAGTGGGTTATCTCGATGGGTGTTTGTGCGTCTTCCGGTGGGATGTTCAACAACTACGCCGTTGTGCAAGGTGTTGATCAAATTGTTCCGGTTGATGTTTACGCACCGGGATGTCCGCCATCGCCGGAAACGTTGATGCACGCCATCTTGACGTTGCATCAAAAGATTCGCGACGGACAACTCACTCGTCGCCCCGGTGAAGGCGCCGGCATTGTTATTGAACAACTTGGAGCTTCTGGTCCAGTTCCGGTTTCGCTGGGACGGAGCTGACCATGTCCGATGGTGGCGCCGTGGAAAACGGCGAGGCGCAAGAAGTTATTGCTGAGCCGGTTGTCGAACTTCTCTATGACATGCCGAAAACCATTTCGCATGGTCAAACGGTGTTACATCCAACGCGGGAAAACTACGCCAGCCTTCTTAAGAAACTGCATGACGACGGTTATTTAATGATCGTTGATCTTTGCGGCGTCGATTACCTCAAACATTTCGATCGCGAGATTGCTCCGGGAATCCAAGCAGAACGTTTTGAAGTCGTTGTGAACTTGATTAACCATCGTGAGCGTTCACGATTGCGCTTGCGTATCCAAGTTCCGGAAACTGATCCCGTTATGCCGAGCGCGTACGATCTCTACCCAGGCACCGAAGCAATGGAACGCGAAACGTTCGACATGTTTGGGATTGTTTTCGAAGGCCATCCCGATCTCACGCGAATTCTCATGCCTGAAGATTGGGTCGGACATCCACTTCGTAAGGATTATGACGTTGGTCGTATTCCGGTGCAGTTCAAGGCGGCAAACCGATGACGGCAATTGAAGAAAACGTTCATCAAACCTCAGAAGGCGCGCAGGAAATTCTTCCCCGCGACGTTGTAAGTGCCGCTGAACGTTTGCGCGAATTGGGTGCCGTGCTGCGCATTTCCGAAGCGGAAGCCTTAGAAGCGGAATTAGAACGCGCGCCGGATGACGAAACCATGATCATCAACATGGGCCCGCAACATCCTTCAACCCATGGCGTATTGCGTTTGATGTTGGAACTACAAGGCGAAACGGTTCTGCGTTGTAAGCCCATCATTGGTTATTTGCATACCGGTATGGAACGTACCGGCGAAGATCTCACGTATTTGCAGGGTCCCACCAACGTGACCCGCATGGATTACGCGTCACCACTTTTCACCGAGTTGGCGTTTTCGCTAACGGTGGAAAAACTTTTGGAAATTGAAGTTCCGGAACGTGCTGTTTGGATTCGCACATTGATGACAGAAATGAATCGCATTTCTTC